>JAHIZC010000182.1 GCA_018814745.1 Candidatus Omnitrophota bacterium | reverse complement strand
CTTTAAATCAATTTTTTTAAGATTTAACTTCTCTATAAGCCGGCTGTGTATCCTACGCTTCAGTAAAAGTATCTCATCTGACTCTTCATCGGCTGATATTCCTATCATAGTTTCTGATAAACCCCAAGATTTCCAGAATTTCCCATTTTTCTCCCACGGCATCTCTTTAAGCCGTATCTGGTCAATCTGTTTTACTTCTGTAAATAAATCTTCTCGTTCGGTTAACTCCTTGGAAAACTCTTTTAGACGAGAGGAAATTTTTGACCGAGGGCTATCAATAACTACAGGTACGCCCCGGTTCACTGACTGGCCTACAATTTTTCCCTCGGATGGTATTCGAGAAATAATATCTACGGGCAGGCTAACGCTTAGATCCTGCCAGCTGATACTTGCGGCTGATTCAGCACGGTTTAAAACAATCCTAATCATAGATAAGGGAAAATTTAAAAACTGCAGCGTGTCAATCGCCCACTTGGTTTGATAAACCGAAAGGATATCCGGAGTTACCAGCAAAAGAATTAGATTAGCGTGGTTTAAGACAGTAATTAAAACATCATTAAATCTCTTGCCCGCATCTATAATAATAAAGTCATAGTCTTTATCCAGTAACTCTAATACATCTTTTATTTTATCCGCCTCAAGATGCGGTGAATGCTGCGGCTTTAAAATGCCCGGTAAAAAATCAATGCCGTGAGTTGTACGCACTATGTAATCGTTTATATCTGCGCTTGGATGTTTTTTAAGGTGATGAATTAAATTCGCCATTGTTTTCTGCACAGTTAAATCCAACATCCTGGCCATATCTCCCACAGCTTCTAAGTCCAGGTCTATAAGACAGACGCGCTTTTGATTGTATGTGTAGAGCCCGACAGCCAGATTACTGGCTATCAAAGTCCTGCCAACCCCGCCTTTTGTACTAAAGAAAACAATCTTTTTAGCCATAATAGCTTAATCTAATTGATAGTTTATGGGAATATCAATCCACAGCTCATTGCTATCTAATGAGGAAGGAAAGGGCGGATAAGGAGACTGGGCTTTTACTAAAGATACTGCATTGTCATCCAGGATTTGGTATCCAGAGGAATCCCTAAGTACTACATCAAGCACTTCGCCTCGATATGAAAGATGTAAACTCAATTTTACCGCACCTTGAAAACCTGCCTGTTTTGCAGTTAGAGGATAGGTTAAATTCTTTAATATGCGGTTTTGTATGAGATAGGCGTAATTTGTAAGTGGATCAGAAACTCCCTCATCAATATCAGACAAATAATCCAGCTCTAAGCTCTCGTCTTGTTTCTTTACCTGTCTTAGGGGCTTATCTTCAGAAACAATGGTGGGAGTAAGTGTAATAAATAATTCTGTGTCACCTCTTTCTCCTTCGCCGCCTCCAAGTTTGGTCTCCTTATGCCTAAAAAACAAACCGATTATAGGCAAATCCCCTAAGCCAAATACCTTACGCGTATCTATTTCGGTTTTTTGCTTTACCAAACCGCCGATGATTAGAGTCTGGCCATCTTCAAGAAAAAGCTCAGTAGAGGCACTGCGTTTGGTTATAGGATAGGCACTGGCAGAAGGGGAAGTACTATCACCGAGCGTCTCAGCACTAGAACCCACATCACTTACTTCTAAATTTAAAGCTAACTTTATTTTTCTATCTTGAGTTACTTCTGGCTTAACATTTAATTTAATCCCGTATTCTTTATACTCCACCTCGGTTGCATCTCCTCCTCCTGTTGTCACAGCAGTGGTTAATATTGGTTTTTCACCGCCTACCAACAATTCAGCTTCCTTGCCGCTCTGACAGGCAATTCGAGGACGGGAAAGAATTTTTGCCTTACCTTCCTGCTCTAACATATCTATTGTAGCAGTAAATGTATTGCGCGGCCAATCAAACACATGAAACATCGCATCCAAAGCCCCCCTTGCTGTTTTAGAGATACGGTAATTCGGCTCAGACATCACAATCTGGCCCGGCATAAGAAATCCCAAGGTCTTGGTAGCATCCTTATTTAACTCCAATACCTGCACATCTATCTCAACCACTGCCCTTTCTTCTTTTACCTCAACCAGGTCAATTAACTTATCTTTTAAATCGCCAAAAGCAGTGGTGATTCTTTCTTTCTCCTTATCAGTCTTAACTCTTCCTAAGAGCAGGACCTTTCTCTCTTCCTCTGCTATTTCACTGTAAACTTCGGGTAGATTAAGTTTTTCAAGCAGCATATCTATGCGCCGCTTAAGCTCATCTAAATGTTCAGAAAATACCATCACCCGGTAGGATTCTTCGCCTGAGCTATCCCAGATAATTAAAGTGGTTGTGCCTTCTGCTTTAGGGGTAAGGGTCAATTCAGTCTTGCTTACCTCTCTAACATCGGCTATTTTAGGATTAGCAATTGCAACACGGGTAGGATTATTTACTGAAATAATCTTTGCCTCATTCAAATATAACTTTAGCTCCTTGGCAAATACCTCTTCCTGCTCATCAATCTCAACGGCAAAAACTCTCGCCGGCAGGATAATTGAACTTAGTAAAATTACATATAAAATCAAAATAAATTTTTTCATCTCTATTTAGAAATCTGAATTTTCTCCTTATGTAATCCCCGGTATATCTCTACGTAGGAACCTTCTTCCATCCCCTCTTCGCCTTGGCTTTTTTTAAGCAATTCAGGAGGCAGGATATAATGGATCAGAGTATCCCAGTTAGTAAACTGAAAGGGGTATGTCTTAGAATCAGCCGGAGAACGTAAAACCAGACGGATTTTACTCTGCTCCTGAACAAAAGCCAAGATATTTGCCTCCTGAGGAGTAAGCGCTAAAGTAACCATTCCAGAGGAGGCTGCGTCGCCCTTACTATATCTACTCTCAGATTCATAAGGACTCAGATCCCTTCCTACTGCCAGCACCAACACATTCTGAAACAGAGGTATCACTGAAGTCTGAGCTACTTGTTTATTATCCGGCGTCATTACCGGTATGGAAATCATGGCAATCACATCTACATAGTCACCGGGCTTAACCATCCCAGCCAAAGAACCTATATTATCCATAGGCACGGTAATTGCTCTTTTCCCTATGGGGGTGCGCGAGGCCAATGCCCCTCCCTGACTGACGGGCTGCTGTTTTTGAACTTCTTGAGCTTGTCTTAATTTATCTAAGGTAATCTGTTCATCTTTGGCAATCGCAACAGTAGTTACCATATTAGAAATTCTACTTAAGGAAGTAGCTGCCCTGGGCTGCACATATTGCTTGGGAATCATACTTACCTCTAAACTATCTGGATTAAGTTCTAGATTAGCAGGAATATCCTTTTTAGCCACTAACACAGGAACCAAATTCTCCTGTTCCTGCGCCATCCTTCTTCTTTCTTCCTCTCTCATCATTTGGCGCTGTTTATCAAGGTAAACCTTTACCATAAATACAGCGATCAATGCTAATATAGCGCCGATAATCATAATGATGCGTTGTTTCTGCATAGCTTACTTTATTTCTCCTTCATAAACCTCAATCTTTGCCTGCGTGGAAAGTTTACCCACTAAATCTTCGATAGCCTGTTGTTGCTTTAAAAAGGTGAGCCCCCGCTTAATATCATCCCACATCTCTGAAAGAGACCTCTGCTCCCCTCCTCGCTGAACTTCAAGTTTCAGGATATAATAGCCGTTGGGGCCTTGGAATATATTACTTATTCCGCCTGTTTCCAAAGAATCTGAAAAAGCCACAGTATCAAATTTAGCTGATTTAGTTCCGGGTTGAATAAACCCCAAATCTCCCCCCTCTTTAGCGCTAGGGGAACTTGATCTCTCCCGTGCTAATTTAGCAAAATCCGCACCCTGCATAAGTTGGACCATCAGGTCCCGCGCCTCACTCTCCGTAGGAACTACTATCTCCCTGATCTGTCTATCTGCCGGTACCTTTAACTGCTCTTTATAAAGATTATAATAATCTTCTATCTCTTTGGAGGTAACGTCTATCTTTTCTGCGTCCTCACGTACGAGCTCCATTACCAGAAGATTCTGCTTAGTCTTCTCTAATGCCCGGATAATCTCTCCCCTCCTGTCCAAGCCTCTATCCAGGCTCTCCTGATAGAGAAGGGTCCGACGGATCATCTCATCCTTTAAATATTTGATCTTGCCGTCGCGGGTAGTAATCTTGCTCTCCGGGTTCTGGGCTTCTACTAGCGCATTAAAGGATTCTATCTCTTCGTTTAAATCTTCTAAGGTAATAGGAATATTGTTTACTTTGGCGATAAGTGTGCCTTTTACCTCTACAGCGGGAGCTGCGGAAGGCATAGTTTTCTTGGGTTTTAAAAACTCGATCAGATCACAACCACTCATACTTATAAACACAAAACACAACAAAGCTAATACCATATAGTTACCAACAAGTCCGCGAGATCTCATTTCTTCCCTCCTAATTTAGCATCCTTGATTATCTTTCTCAATAAATCCGCCATTTTAGCAATAAGAAATAAGTATTTTAAATGCTTCTATATACACTCTCCCTCTTAAAGTTATTTTTTATCATAATATCTCATGAAAAGCAAGGGATATTTTAAAATATCTATCTAGCGCTAACGGGATTTTCCCGCTCAGCTATCTCATAGCTAGCGGGATCCCGACTGCTATGAATAGCTGGTCGGGAGAACCTTCAACTTTGGTAGCGCTAACGGGATTTGAACCCGTGTCTTCAGCTTGAGAAGCTGACGTCCTAGGCCAGGCTAGACGATAGCGCCCTAAGTCCATTTATCCAACCCCTTATTTTAGTTAAAAGAACTACATTGGAGATTCTAATGTTGCATATTCCGTAAGGAGCCAAATTACCTACTTTTCCTTTGCTCGTCGGGCTTATCCTTGTATATGGCTTTGTAAATTGTGATATTGGGATATTCGTTATTTTAGACCAATATTCCTGTGACGCCTTAATCTTCTCCAGGCCGTAACATTGGATCCTTATACGAAACTTGTATTCGGGTACTTCGCAAATCAACCTAAACCATGTCATCATCAGCATAATCATATTAGGGTCGGAATTTGTAAAGCTAACAGAGCTCCATGTGCCACGCTTATACCCTTCTGCCCAATATAATGCGATACCTATTAGCTTCAAATCCTGTTGAGATATGCTATTTATTTCTTTAACCGCATTATTTTCAATGACTTTCTTCCTATCTTCTGCAAGCCTCTTTTTTAATACGTTGTATTTAATGAACTTATCTTTTATTTTGTCATTTTTGTATTGTATTCTCGCTAACTGCTCTTTTGTCAAACTAATATCTTTCAACCAATGGCTTAAGCTACCCTGAGAAACTGATATTTCCTCTGAAATCTCGCCAAAGGTCTTGCCTTGCTTCCTTAAACTAATTGTTCTCTTTTTCTCTAGCGTCTTCATAATAAGCTATATTTTAAAAAATAAATTAAACGATGGGGCCGAAAGACTTATGACTATTCTACTATAGGTATCTTCTTAGTCAACAAATTTATTGACCCCGTTAGAAATTATGATACTATGTTTAAATAGAGATTTCTAACGGGGTTGGCCGCCTCGGCTTCCTGATATGATACCTTGAAATAATAAAGAAAAGAGAGAATTTTTATGGCGCTAAACATCGGCCTTGGCATAAGCACAAAACGGGACCCCATCCTCGCGGCTAAGGAAGCCTTTGCTGCGGCTATCACTAATATCCCTGACCAAAAAGTTGATCTGGCGATCCTCTTTAGCACAGTCAACCTCACCAGCCTGAGCCTCCTAAAAACCATCAGCGCCGCACTGGGTACGGATGTACCAATAATAGGATGCAGCGGAGCAGCGGTAATCTCTAACCAGGGCATATTTAAACACGGCCTAACACTCCTGCTTCTGCGCCTGCCGAAGAATGTCTTCTTAAATACTGCCTCTGTTACGGATATAAAAGCAAAAACCGCATTAAACGCAGGAGAAGAACTGGGGCAGAAACTCCTCTACGGATTCAAAAACGTAACTAGAGACCTCAGCATCATATTCTCCGACGGACTGATAGAAGAAAACTCAAAACTTGTCTACGGTTTACAGGAGAAGCTGGGCAGGAGCTTTCCTTTAATCGGTGCTTCGGCATCGGATGACCTGATGTTTAAAAGGACCTATTTATATCATAACCAGCAGATATTCAGTGACGGTGCCTGCGGAGTGTTATTCGGCGGTAAATTAAACTTTGGCTTAGGCATAAATCACGGATGGAAGCCTCTGGGAAAACCTAGAGAAGTGACTAAGTGCAGCGGCAACATCGTCTATGAAATAGACCATGCTCCGGCAGTAAAACTCTACGAAGAATATTTCGCCTGCGATTTAGCAGAACTGAAAAAAAAATTACATTACATATCCATACTCTATCCCATCGGAGTATTCCTCACCGGAGAGGAAGAATATCTGCTGAGGAATCTTCTTTCAATCAAAGATGACGGATCCCTGCTCTTCCAGGGCAATGTCCCGCAGGAGAGTATGATTAGATTGATGATCGGCACAAAAGAATCCTGTCTCAATGCTACTAAACATGCTGTAGAGCAAGCAGAGAAAAACTTCTACATCAGCAAAACCGGCCAGAGAACAAAGGATGGAACAAATTTTGTGCTTGTATTTGATTCAGTTTCAAGATATATTCTTTTAAGAAGAGATGCCGAGAAAGAGCTGGATATAATCAAGAAAAGCTTAGGCCAGGATATACCTATAATCGGTATATACACTTATGGCGAACAGGCGCCTTTACAAGCGATTAGCTATCACGGCCAAACCTATGTTCACAATCAAACCGTTAACGTCTTAATCTTAGGGGGTTAACCCCGTTAGAAATACTAGCTTAATAAAAATATTCGGAAATTTCTAACGGGGTTAACAAGTATTTATGTCTGGAAATCATTTGATCTTATTTATAGGTTTCGCGATCATCTCCTACCTTACCCTTACCTTG
>JAHIZC010000015.1 GCA_018814745.1 Candidatus Omnitrophota bacterium | reverse complement strand
GAGAGATCAACCGTGCTCCGGCAGAGGTAAAGATCAGTATCAATCCGCTGGTTCCCCGGCCGCATACTCCTTTGCAGTGGTTTTCTATGGAGACTATTAAAGAGCTTAAACTAAAAGAGGATTATCTAAGAAAGAGGACAAGGTCTGGGAGATTAAAATTGAGCTTTCATGATCCGAGGATGAGTTTTCTGGAAGGCGTACTTTCCAGGGGAGATAGAAGGTTAAGCGAAGTGATATTGCGCGCCTTCAGGAATGGCGCAAGATTCGATGCCTGGAATGACCAGTTTTGTTTTGATAAATGGCTCCTGGCTTTTGAGGAATGCGGAGTTGACCCTAACTTCTATACAAATCAGAGATCAAGGGAGGAGATCCTCCCCTGGGACTTTATTCATACGGGCATAGATAAAGAAATGCTGGTTGAGGAATTTAATAAAACTATTGCAATACAATGAGTTAAGGGGTATAATTAAAAATTTAGGAATTAAATTATCTTAAAATATCAGGAGGTTAGAGATGACCAAGAAAAAAGCGAATTATAGTCTCAGGCGTAAGCTGAATATTGCCTTTGCTCTTATGTCTATTTTACCTTTGCTGGTTACCGGATACCTGGTTTCTAATTACATACTACCGAATATCGGGATCAACCTGAACATAAGTGTTACCGTAGGGGTAAGTATTTTTATCGCGATTTCAGGATTCTTTGTGGTAAAAGAGATATTTGACCGGATTACCTCTATCAGTGGTGAGGCAAAATTAATCGCCGCAGGAGATGTCAGCCGTACGCTGGAAGTAGAGCAGCAGGATGAGGTGGGCCTTTTAGGAGAGTCTCTTAATCTCCTGACTACGCGCATACGCAACAATATGGATGAATTAAAGAATTATAGCGAGAAGACTACGGAGATAAACCTGGAGATCCAGAAGCGTGTGATCGTGCTATCGAGCCTGCTGCAAATAAGTTCCTTGATTGCCCAGAGCGCAAAACTAGATGATATCCTGAAGCTTGCGGTAGAAAAATCACGCCTGCTGGCTAGTTCAGAGATCGCTTTTTTACTATATAGAGAAGAGGATAAGGAGACTTTTTATATGAAGGCGGCGGACGGGATAAATGCAGATGCTCTTTCTAAGATTACCGTCGGGCCTACAGAGGATTATTTTGAAGAGCTGGTCGATTTTAACAAGCCGCTGCTGATTGATAAAGCAAATGGCTTATCTACAGAAGCACAAAGTGCTTTTGTAGATAAATTCAGGATGAAGAATGCGCTTACCTCCTCTGTATTTTTAAGGGGCAGGGTAAGGGCGGTCTTAGGGATCGGAAGTAATAAGAGCGGTTTCTCATACGGAAAGGATGATTCGGAATTAGTGGATGTTTTCGCTAAACAGATAGCGATCGCTATTGAGAATGATATATTGATGAACCGGGTTGAGAAATTAGAGATCAAGGATACGCTTACCGGTTTGTATAACGAAGCCTTCATGCAGTCACGCCTACAGGAGGAGATAAGAAGAGGAATTACCTACCAGAGGCCCTGCTCGCTGATAATCTTTGATATTGATAATTTTAAAAGATACCACCAGTATAGAGGTTCCCTGCAGGTCGAATCAACCTTAAAGAAGATAGCTTCTTTGATTCAGGATTCTGTTAGTGATATTGACCGGGTGGGAAGGATGGGAGATGATGAGTTTGCTATTTTAATGCCGGAGCGGAATAAGCGTAAGGCGCAGGATTTGGCCGAAGAGATCAGAAAGAAGGTAGAATTTGCTTTTAGCGAAGAGAGCGATCTGAATAAAAGGATTACGGTCAGCGTCGGCGTGAGCGAGAACCCCTTAGACGGTATAGATGCCCAGGAGTTGATTTCTATTGCCAAAGAGTTAGTAGCTCTTGCTAAGAGCAGGGGAAAGAATTGTGTAGTAGCCTTTAAGGACGAGAAGAAATGACGGTCAACAGAAAAATTGTAAATAAACATTTAGGTGAGCTGCTGATCGAGCGCGGCATCATTAATCAGCGTCAATTGGATAAGGCCTTAGCGGTGAAGAAGGAGAGAGGTGGGCTTATTGGTGAAGTAATTGTAGAATTAGGCTATGCCAAAGAGGAGGATATCGCTCAGACCCTGACCGCACAATACGGTTTTCCCTATCTGCCTCTGGGCAACTACGATATTAATCCCGAAGTGGCTAATATTATTCCCGGCCGTGTGGCAAGGCAATATTTACTCATCCCTATAGATAAGATCGGTAATAATCTCACTCTGGCAATGTCTAATCCGCTGAATGTTCAGGCGATTGAAGACGTAGAGATGTTGACCGGTTGCAGCATCCAGACCTTCGTATCCACCTCCTCAGAGATCAAAAAAGCAATCTCCAGATATTACAAGGATAAAGAGTAGCCTGAAGAGATGATCTCTTTAAAAGAACGTATAACCGAAATACTAATCCACAATAAACTAATTACCCGCGAACAGCTGGATAAGGCCCTGGAGGAGCAGAAAAAAAAGGGAGGCCGGCTGAGCGATATTATCGTGGCACTTAAATTCGCCAAAGAAGGCGAGTTGATTTCTGCTCTCAGCGAAGGCTTAGGGCTGCCGTTAATCGACCTGAAACGTTTTAAGATAGACCCGGAATTCGTGAAGATCGTTTCATATTCTACCGCCCACCATTATCAGATTATCCCCGTATCGAAGATGGGTGATACCGTAACTTTGGCTATGGCTGATCCTTTGAATATATTCGCCATAGACTATGTGCAAAATCTCACCGGCTTTAAGATAAACTCGGTGATCGCTTCTGCTGTCGATGTCAGAGAGGCGATCGAAGCATCGTATCCTGACGTAACCAAGGGTATCATCGATGACTTAGTCAAAGAGATTGATGTTTCAGCAATTGAACTGGTCAAAGAGGATAAGGAGATATTACCGAGCGACCAGGAATTGACTCGAATAAGTCAGGAGGCTCCGGTAATCAAGATTACTAATATGATAGTCGAGGAGGCAGTAAAAAAGAAGGCCTCGGATATTCTGATCGAGCCGTTCGACCGAAGCTTAAGGGTGCGTTTTCGTCTAGACGGAATGCTGCAGGAACAGAAGGCCCCTCCTAAAAAGATGCATCCGTTAATTGTTTCACGTAT
>JAHIZC010000181.1 GCA_018814745.1 Candidatus Omnitrophota bacterium | reverse complement strand
TTCAGGATAGAAAGATTTCATTCCTCTAGATAAAACCGGCACTAACTTATATAAAAAGGGAACTTCTGCGCCTAATTCTTTTAGATGAAGTATACTTTTTCTGATTAATTTCCTGATTACATAACCCCTGCCTTCATTGGATGGTAAAACTCCATCGAATATGGCAAAAACTATCGCCCTAATATGATCGGCAATTACATAAACCTGTTTCATATTAGGAGACCTTCCCGCAACTTCTCTGATTTCTTTTACAATAGGAATAAATAAATCGGTCTCAAAATTACTCAAGACACCTTGCATAACCGCAGCCAATCTCTCCAGCCCCATCCCGGTATCAATATTCTTTTTCGGCAAAGGTTCTAATTTACCACCCTCTTTACGGTTGTATTGAGTAAAGACCAGATTCCAGATCTCAATAAATCTATCGCAGTCACAAGCGGGGTTGCAAGCAGGCTTTTTGCAGCCAGCCTTTTTACCTTGATCAAAGAATATCTCAGAACACGGGCCGCAAGGGCCGTTAGGGCCTTTGCTTTTTGCTTCAGAGGGCCAGAAATTCTCTTTATCCCCCAGCTTTATAATCCTGGCTGTTGGTATTCTGATTAGATCCTTCCAAATCTTATAACTTTCGTTATCATCCTTATAGACCGAAATCCAAAGTTTTTCCTTATCCACCTTTAAAACATCGGTTAAAAACTCCCAGGCATAACTAATCGCCTCTTTTTTAAAGTAGTCACCGAAGGAAAAATTCCCCAGCATCTCAAAGAAGGTATGATGCCCGGAGGTTTTACCAACCTTATCTAAATCATCTGTCCTCAAACATCTCTGACATGTAGCAGCACGCCTAAAACCGGAATTAAACCCGAGGAACTCTTTTTTGAATTGGTTCATTCCTGCAGGCGTAAATAATACCGTGGGGTCCCCCTTAGGAACTAAAGAGTCCGGCTCCGGGAGCTTATGTTTTTTACTCTTAAAAAAAATTAAGTATTTGTTTCTTAATACTTCTGCCTGCATAATTGATTTATAGTCTCGATTACTAAATCCGGAGAGAAACCGCGGCGCAGGAGATATGCGTAAATGCGTTTCCTCGCTTTTTGAGGCTCAATGCTACCTAATTTCCTCAGTCTTACTTTGACGATATTAACGATTGCTTCTTCTTCAAAGTAACTTTTCTTTATACTCTCTATTTCTTCTTCAACAATCTCTTTTTGAATACCCTTTAATAAAAGCTCTCTTTTGATTCGGCTTAAACCTAAGGGCTTTGCTACCCGAGACTTCACCCAATTTCTAGTGAAAAGCTGATCATTAATGAAATCCCTATCTTTTAAGAATTCGACCACTCTTTTGATTACTGCCTGGTCGAATTTCTTCATTTCCAGGCGCTGAATTAATTCCTGCTCGCTGCGCAGCCTGAACTTGAGCAGCAAAAAAGCATAATCTTTTGCTTTTTGAAAAGGTTCTTTCTTACGGCCCACTTTTTACCAAAAAGTATCCGCGTGTAGTCCGTATTAAAGCGCTGCCTTTAATTGCCGAGGTGATTGTTTGATAATCAGTGAGGCTCTTAACAGGTTTTCTATTAATCGCCAGGATCAGATCGCCCGATACTAACTTAGCATCATCTGCCGGACTATTCGGGGCAACATTTACTACTACTACCCCTTGCTTTTCTTGAATGTTGTGCCTGCGGGAATTCTCAGGGGTGATATCTTCAACCTCAAGCCCTCTCCAGGTAGCACTTTCCTCAGTAAGGCTCTGAATATTTTTTGCATCTTGCGGCCTTTCCCCGATAACTATATTCAAATTTAATTTCTTATTATTACGTATAACTAAGACCTCTGCCTTCTTACCTACCTGGGCACCGGCAACAGCGCTAAGCAGCTGCCTGACATCATTAACATCCTTACCAGCAAACTGTTTTATGATATCGCCCTCTTTCATTGTTCCTTTTTCTGCCGGACTATCCTCCAGGACTTTGGCCACTAAAACTCCGTTCTTATCGGCCATGCTGAAATACTCCGCTAATTCATCGGTTAAATCCTGAACAGTAACTCCCAGCCAGCCATAGAGGATTTTCTTTCCTGCTATCAGCCGCGAGAGTATTCTTTTAGCATTATTAATCGGTATGGCAAATCCTACGCCTTGATACCCGCCACTGGTTGAGAATATCGCAACATTAATTCCTACGATTTCTCCTCTCAGGTTAACTAAAGGCCCTCCTGAATTACCGGGGTTTATTGCAGCATCGGTCTGAATTAAATCGCTAAAATCTTTATCTCCTGCCATCCTGCCTAATGTCCTATGTAAGGCACTAACTACCCCTACGGTTACAGTGGGTTCCGGATTCTGCAAAGCAAATCCAAAGGGATTGCCGATAGCTACTACCCATTCCCCAATCATTAATTTATCGGAGGCGCCGAGTTTGGCAACCGGTAGATTCTTTGCGTTTATTTTTATTACTGCCAGATCCGAACGTAGATCCTTGCCTTTAATCTCTCCTTTGAATTCTCTTCCATCCGGAAGGGTCACGGTAATCTTATCCGCTCCGCCGACAACGTGCTCATTAGTCAAGATATAACCTTCAGCATCAATAATTACTCCTGATCCTAAACCGGCTTGTTTATATTCTCTTTCCGGGGTATCTCCGAAGAAATCATCGAAGAAGCTGCGAAAGATATCATCCTGATCAAGAAATGGTGAATTACCAAAAGGACTCCCGAAATACTGACGCCTGTCACCGATCTTAGTCGTATGCTCGGTGCTTATAGATACTACCGCCTTGCCAGTGGTATTAGCTACATTGGTTATCGCCTGTTCCATACCAAAATCTTTTGTGATAATTGGCTCTGATTTTACATCCTGGCTCTCTGCAACCGAAGAGATATCCAGCCTGACCGCAATCAATAAGCCGATAATCAAGCCGATTAATAACGCTGACCCAAAAAATATTGACTTTCTCTTCATCTTAACTTCGCCTCCTAAATTAACCTAAATTAATATGTTTCCGTGCTTCCTTTTCTATTTCGTCCTGTAACTTTGATTGTTCTTTCATTAGCTTTATTGCCGCATCCCGGCCCTGCCCGAGTTTCTGCTCTTGATATGATAACCAGGTTCCGGATTTAGTGATGATCTCTAATTTTACTCCGGCATCGAGAATCGCTCCTGTTTTAGAGATGCCTTCATTATGCAGAATATCAAATTCTGCCTCGCGAAATGGCGGCGCGACTTTATTTTTCACTACCCTTACCCTTACCCTGGTACCGATAACGAGATCTTGAGATTTTAAGGTAGCGATTTTTCTTACATCCAGCCTTACCGAAGCATAAAACTTTAAAGCCCTTCCGCCGGGGGTCGTCTCCGGTGAGCCAAACATTACACCAATCTTCATCCGGATTTGATTGATAAAAATAACGCAAGTACGGGATTTGCTGATTGCTCCGGTGAGTTTACGCAATGCCTGTGACATAAGCCGTGCCTGTAACCCCATGTGCGAATCACCCATCTCTCCTTCTATTTCTGCCCGGGGAGTAAGTGCAGCCACGGAATCAATTATTACCAGATCTACCGCATTAGAGCGTACTAAGGTTTCTGCGATTTCTAATGCTTGTTCTCCGGTATCAGGCTGAGAGATTAAAAGTTCATCCAGATTTACACCGATAATCTTAGCATAAGAGGAATCAAAAGCATGTTCTGCATCAATAAAAGCAGCTACCCCGCCTTTTTTCTGAATTTCTCTTACTGCAGTTAATGTAAGGGTAGTCTTACCCGATGCTTCAGGACCGAATACTTCGATCACCCTACCTCGAGGTAATCCTCCGATACCTAAAGCAATATCTAGGGTAAGCGCACCTGTAGGAATGGCGTCTACGTCTGCCTTGGTATGCTGCCCTAATTTCATAATCGAGCCTTTGCCAAACTGCTTCTCTATCTGCATTAATGCAAGCTCTAACGCCTTCTTACGGTCAGAAAGGTCCTGTGATTCATGCTTAATTTTCTTATCCACTACCATATTAACCTCCGATTTTAAGTTTTTGCTGGAATTAGACAGACAATTATACTCCAGCAACTTATATCTGTCAAACAAATATTATTTATCTCTCTACTATAATAGACGCACCCTTAAGGTATTTCTAACGCAAAACTTTTTTACCTTCATTGCCCTTAAAGGGGCTTTTCGGTTTTGTCTTGCGCGCACTGTAATAATTACTCATAACAAACGAATCTGTCGGTCTTTCTACATAAAGGGGCTTTTCGGTCTCACTTGCGCGTGCTGTAAATTTTTTTCCGTCTGTTTCGGTTTACGGCTCTCTCCCGGAGAGATTTACAGTATAGGCATCCTCCGTTCGCCGTAATCCCTCGTAGACTCACATTCTAATCAAGAGTGCCAAAAAATTTCTAATGCACGCGCAAGCAAGCCCGCAAAAGCCCCTTTGTGCGAAAAACACGCCAGCTTCATTTCTTATGTTCAAATATGTTCTGTGCGCTTCAGTAAACCCGCAAAAGCCCCTTTCAACGCATAAATTATCTGAGGAGATTTTATTCTGAACCAATGGGTGACG
>JAHIZC010000180.1 GCA_018814745.1 Candidatus Omnitrophota bacterium | reverse complement strand
AGTAGGTTTGAAGGTAAAGTTCTGGCCCAGATCATGGGCAAACCGATGATCCAGCACGTCTGGGAGAGGGCAAAACAAGCCCGTCTGCTCGAAGACTTGATTATTGCCTGCGATAATGAATTAGTGGCTGAGGCAGCTAGTGAGTTTGGTGCTAAGGTTGTATTGACCTCTCAGGGGCACCTCAGTGGTACCGATAGAATCTGCGAGGTGATTAATCCGCTTGAGGTAAAAGTGGTAATTAATATCCAGGGTGATGAACCATTAGTGCATCCGATGATGATTGATAGTGTTGCCAGGGAATTATTAGAGGATGATTCTATTTCTATGGCGACAATCATGAAGACAATTGAAAACCCTGAATATATAAAAGACCCCAATGTAGTCAAAGTGGTGGTAGATAAAGATAATTTTGCTCTTTATTTTTCCCGGGCGGCAATTCCCTATCGTGCCGGGAATGCAGAGATCGGGCATCCGGTTTACCACAAACATATCGGCTTATATGCATATACTAAGGATTTCCTATTTACTTATAAGAATCTTCCGGATTCAGATTTAGAGAAGGTTGAGCGGCTGGAGCAGTTGAGGGTTTTAGAGGGCGGATTCCGGATCAAAATGGTCGAGACAAATTTTGATACCATAGGGGTAGATACACCGGAGGATTTGGAGAAGGTAAAGGTAGCTTTAGAGAGGCAGCATCTATGAAAGAAATAAAGCTAGGGCAGATTAAGATCGGCGGGAATAATCCAATTGTTTTAATCGCCGGCCCCTGCGTAATCGAATCAGAGAAGAAGAGTTTAGAGGCTGCAAAAAGAATAAAAGCTATCGCAGCCGGGTTAAAGATCCCTTTTATCTTTAAATCGAGTTTCGATAAAGCAAACCGTCTATCGATCGGATCTTTCCGTGGTCCGGGAATCGAGGAGGGCCTGGAGATATTGAATAAAATAAAAGATAAACTTAAAATCCCGGTGTTAAGCGATGTACACTGTACGGATGATATTGACCGGGCAGCAGAGGTGCTGGATATAATTCAGATACCGGCATTGCTCTGCCGTCAGACTGATATAGTAGTAGCTGCGGCAGAGACGGGAAGAGTGGTAAATATCAAGAAGGGCCAGTTTTTAGCGCCCTGGGATATGTTGCAGCTGGTTAAGAAGGTTTAATCAACAGGTAATCGCTCTATTCTACTTACTGAACGCGGGTTCTCCTTTGGTTACAATAATTTAGTTTCAGATTTAAGAAGTTTAGGGATCATGCGCGGGTTTGGGTATCCGGTGATTTACGATGCGGCCCATAGCGTTCAATTACCAGGAGGCAAAGGTAAATCTTCCGGCGGAGAGCGGAAATTCGTCGAAGGCCTCTCTCGTGCCGCGGTTGCCTTTGGCTGTGACGGATTATTTCTGGAAGTGCATAGCAATCCTGACCAGGCATTGTGTGACGGGCCGAATATGATTGATTTAGTAACTTTAAAGAAACTGCTTAGGCAGGTTAAGAAAATAGAATCAGTCGTAAGTTGTAAGTGGTAAGTCATAAGTAAACGATTTCGATAATGAAAAAAAATGTGATCAAGAGGGCAAAAGAGGTCTTAGATATCGAGGCCGGAGCAATCAAGGCTTTAAAATCCAGGATCGGTAAGGATTTTGTAAAAACCCTGGATTTCATATTAAAGACTAAAGGCAGGGTTGTAGTAAGCGGGATGGGAAAGACCGGTATTATTGCCCAGAAGTTCTCTGCCACCTTGGCTTCTACCGGCACGCCGAGTTTATTCTTGCATACTGCAGAGGCAATTCACGGAGATCTGGGACGGGTGAGGCGTGATGATATAGTAGTGATTATTTCTAATAGCGGTTCAAACGGGGAGATGAAACAACTCTTGCCTTTATTAAAGAAGATCGGCACCAAGATCATTGCCCTTACCGGTAACGCAAGGTCGATTTTGGCTAAATATAGTGATTTGGTTTTAGATGTTTCAGTAAAAAGAGAAGCTTGTCCATTAGGCTTAGCACCTACTGCTTCAACTACTGCAACCTTAGCGATGACTGATGCGTTAGCAGTTTGCCTATTGGAGGAAAAAGGATTTAAGGAGAAAGATTTTGCTTTTTTCCATCCCGGAGGCAGCCTAGGCAGGCGTCTCTTTCTTAAAGTAGAGGATCTGATGCGTAGAGGCTGTGATAACCCGGTGGTCAACGAAGAGAAGAAGGTCTCGCAGGTGTTATTAAAGATAACCCAATGCAGAGCAGGATCTGCCACTGTGGTAGATAAAAAAGGAAGATTAAAAGGCATATTCACCGACGGTGATCTTCGCCGCCATTTGGAAGCAGATGATAATTTAACAAAGCGTAAGATCAGAGAGGTAATGACTAAAAATCCTACAGTTGTATTTAAAGGAATGCTGGCAGCAGAGGCGATGCGGATATTAGAGGATAAAAAGATTGACGAAGTACCGGTGGTAGATAAGAATCGGCGTCCGGTGGGATTATTGGACGTGCAGGATCTCTTAAAAGCAGGATTAGTGTAGGAATGCCGATAGTAAGCGTTATAGAGGATATAAAAGAGAAGGCAAAAAAAATAAAGCTGCTTTTGCTTGATGTCGACGGTGTTCTTACTGACGGAAAGATCGTCTATGACTCTAGAGGCCGGGATATGAAGTTTTTCGATGTCCACGATGGATTAGGAGTTTATCTTTTAGGGAAAGAGGGGATAAAAACAGTCCTGATTACTGCTAAAGGTTCAAGGGCGATAAGGCCGCGCGCCAGAGATATGCGGGTAGCTGAGGTATTTGCCGATATTTCTCCGAAGAGTGCGGTATTGGATAAGATTTTAAACAAATATAAGGTTAAGCCT
>JAHIZC010000179.1 GCA_018814745.1 Candidatus Omnitrophota bacterium | reverse complement strand
AGTCCTGGTAGACTTTCTTTCTACTTCCTCCCCGGAAACCTCTCCTTCGAGATAGCCGCGGTTACCTGAATCTAGGTCTTGGTCAATTCTGTCACGGGTCTGCTTATACGATCTTACTGTACAACCGGATAAGATTAAAAATAACAGCAAACCTAATGTTAATAACAACTTTCCTCTTCCCATTTTCATCCTCCTTCTGGTTTATTTTTTCCTTAAATCTAACCTTAATTCCTTTAACTGTTCCTGATCTACCACTGAAGGTGCGCCGGTCAAAGGACAAAGACCCGCACTCGTCTTAGGAAAAGCGATTACCTCTCTAATGCTCTCTTCTCCCGCTAAAATAGCTAAAATTCTATCCAAACCAAAAGCAATACCTCCATGCGGAGGTGCACCATATTGAAACGCTTCCAATAAAAAACCAAATCTTTTCTTTGCCTCAACCGAATCAAAACCGATGATCTCAAAAATCCTCTGCTGTAACTCCTGCTGATGAATTCTTATCGAACCGGAGGCGATCTCTGAACCATTTAAAACTAAATCGTACGAACGCGCTTTGACCTTATCAGGGCTCTTATCCAGATTATCTAAATCCTCACGGCACGGCGAGGTAAAAGGGTGGTGCTCGCTCTCCCAGCGCTTCTCCTCTTGATTATACTTAAATAAAGGAAAATCCGTAATCCAGACAAAAGCCAGTTCAGAGTTTAACTCTTTCCTTAAATCCGGTTTATCAGAGCCGTACTTTTTTTGCGCCTGATCAAAAGAGAGCCTGAGAAAGGGAATCTTAATATCAACACCTTTTACCTTCTTGATTATAACCTGCATCAGTTGTTCGGTTAATGAAAAAATATCCTCCTCTTCCACAAAAGACATCTCTAAATCCAACTGTGTAAATTCCGGTTGACGGTCGGCACGCAGATCCTCATCACGAAAACATTTGGCGATCTGATAATATTTTTCGATACCGGCGACCATCAGGATCTGTTTAAAAAGCTGAGGCGATTGAGGCAGGGCATAAAATTGCCCTAAGCTAAGCCTTGAAGGTACCAGATAATCCCTTGCTCCTTCGGGAGTCGATTTGGTTAGCAGCGGTGTTTCAAATTCAGTAAACCCGTTTTCATGCAGAAAATCATGGATAATTTTATTAAATTTGCTTCTTAAGATAAAATTCTCTAGTACCTTTCTTCTCCTTAAATCGAGATAGCGGTATTTCAGGCGCATGTCTTCGCTGACCTCTAATCTCTCCTCGATTTCAAAGACCGGAGTAAGGCTGGGGTTGAGAATCTGGAGCTCCTTTGCCAGTACTTCTATTTCACCCGTAGCTAATTTCGGGTTTATGGTGTTACCCGGGCGCTTGTTTATCTTGCCCTTTACCTTGATTACGAATTCAGCCCTTAATTCATTTGCTAGATCGTAAGCCTGGCCGGATTCTTTAGGAATAAAAACAACCTGAGTCCAGCCGTATCTATCACGGATATCGATAAAAAATATCTTTCCATGATCGCGGCGTCTGGCTACCCATCCGCAAAGAGTAACATCTTTGCCTGTATCTTTAGCGTTCAATTCACCGCAGGTATGCGTACGTAGCATAATATAGGTTCTAGGTTCTAGGTTCTAGGTTCTAGGTTCTAGATTTAACTTGATTTTTGAGATTATACCATCTATTCTTACTTCTTCCTGTGTTCCCGAATTCATATCCTTTAATGTAACTACATTCTTTTTTAACTCATCATCGCCGAGGATAAGCACGAATCTTGCCCCTAGATCATTCGCTTGCCGCATTGCGCCTTTTAGAGATTTTTCTTCATAATCAGTATCACAGGCAATATTTTCCTTACGAAAACTATCCAATAGTTGAAGGCCCTGGTTTTTTGCTTTCTCTCCGAGAGTAATCAGATAGACAATCTGCGGGCTCCTAGCCTGCGAGGTACTTTCCGCTATCAATAGCAGCCTTTCAACACCTAAAGCAAAACCTATGGCACCGATATCATCCCCGCCTAGTTCACTGATTAAATTATCATATCTACCCCCGGCCCCTAGAGCATCCTGCGCCCCCAAATCTTTATGCGTAACTTCAAAGACAGTGCGGGTATAATAATCTAACCCTCTTACCAAATAAGGAACTGCTTCATAACCTATCCCTACCTTATCCAAACCTTTCTTTACATCAATAAAATGTTCATCACAATCACTACAGAGATATTTTTCCTCTATTCCTAAACCCCTAAGCATCTCCTGGCATTCTCTTTGTTTACAATCGAGAATCCTTAAAATATTTTTTTTGAACCTAATCTTACAATCAGCGCAAAGTTTACTTAACTTACTTTTTAAACTCTGCTCCAGTATCTGTTTTAATTTCTCTCTGTCCTTTGCGCAGCCTAAACTGTTAATTTTGATTTTATAATCCTTTATAGAAAAACCCCTTAAGAGGCTGTCCAATAAAGATATCACCTCAACATCCAGATTAGGATCGTATGAACCTATTGCCTCAGCGCCAATATGATGGAACTGACGCAATCTGCCCTTCTGGGGCCGCTCCAGGCGAAACATCGGACCGCTATAATAAAGTTTCGCAAATTTCCTCACCATATCCAGGTTGTTCTCTATATAGGCGCGTACAATAGAGGCGGTGGCTTCGGGACGAAGAGCGTAAAGACCCTCTTTATTCTGAATTATAAACATCTGCTTCTGGACAATCTCTGTGTTTTCGCCTAAAGAACGGTTAAATAAAGACGCGGACTCGATTAAGGGAGTACGAATCTCCTGGTAATTAAAAACAGAGAAAATATCCCGGCTTATCTTCTCCAGCCTCTGCCAGCAAGCAACCTCTTCTGATAAAATGTCTTTTGTCCCGGGGATCCTTTTAAACATACTGAATTTAGGTTTTAGAGCTTTAAAGATATAGAGAATTGTGACAATTTGATAGGAGTTAAATTACTTTATCTTTTGTTTCATTTCTAAGCCGGCCTTAAAGACTACGACCTTTCTAGGGGGGACGGGGATAACTTGATTGGTCCTCGGATTCCTACCAGTGCGGCTTTTTCTCTGTTTAACCTTAAATACTCCGAAATTACGTAATTCTATCTTCTCGCCTCTTTCTAAGGCTTCGACAATAGTATCAAAGGTCTTCTGCACTACCTTCTTCACATCTATTTGCTTTAAGTTGGTATCATCCGAGACTTTTAGAATAATATCTTTTTTTGTCATTATATTCTTCTCCTTTCCTAAGTACAATAACATCAAAAACTTACGATGTCAAGTATTAAATCCTTATCATCTACAACTTAACGGGTCTTTTCGGTCTTGCTTTCGCGTGCTGTAATTTTTTGCCGTCTGCCTCAGTTTACGGCTCACTCCCGGACGCGACTGCAACCAATTCGCACCGCATCCGAAATCCCGGTAAAAATTATAATTCAATCTCTTCAACAAACACCATTATACCAAAAAATAGCCAAAAAGGTAGCAGAATTACACCTTTTGGCTATGACTCATAAAGAGATAGCTAGGAGTTTAAAAGTCTCTGAAAGAACTGTCTTAAGGGCTTGGAAATTCCAGGAAGGAGTAACAAATGATTACAGGAGGCAAAAATGAGCTGGCCATTTAGCATTCGTAATGCCATATGTCCTAAGGAAAGGTTAATTTGGACACAAGTTAAAATTATACACGAAACGGATAAGGCGATACTGGTATATAACGGCAGAAAATCCTGGATTCCAAAATGCCGGATATACGGGATAAGAATAAGAAATAATATCTTTGAGGTTTACCCCGTTAGAAATCCACTCTAATAGATAAACAAATATTTCTAACGGGGTTT
>JAHIZC010000178.1 GCA_018814745.1 Candidatus Omnitrophota bacterium | reverse complement strand
ATGAAAGATTTAAAATCAATAGCCAAATCTGTGGGAAGGACTATTTAAGTGAGGACATAAGTTAATGAAAAAGTTTAATAAGGTTGCCGTAGTGGGAGTTGGATTAATCGGCGGCTCCATGGCATTGACCATCAAGAAGAAGGGGCTGGCGAAAGAGGTTGTAGGGGTGAGCCGCAAAAAAAGGAATCTATTGCTGGCAAAGAGAAGGGGTGTGATAGATCAAGGCTCTCAGTCACTTGGAATTGTGAAGGACGCTGACCTTTTAGTCTTCGCGACACCTGTAGAGACAATCATGGATTTTGCCCCCTTGGTTTCCCGGCTGGTTAAAAAAGATTGCATTGTTACTGATGTGGGGAGTACAAAGAGAGCGATCGTCAGTCGTCTTGAAAAATTATTCCCTCATTATATCGGGAGCCACCCTTTAGCCGGTTCAGAGAAACAGCATGTTAGGAATGCCTGTGTCGGGATGTTTAAAGATTCGTTATGTATATTGACTCCTACAAAGTCAACTAAAATAAAATCCCTGAATCAGATTCGTATGTTATGGAAGCAGATGGGCGCAAAAACGGTATTATTGAGTCCGCAGGAACATGACAGGATTTTATCTTTTGTCAGCCACCTGCCGCATATAGCAGCTTTTTCGTTGATGGGAGCCATACCTCGGGAGTATTTTAAATTTGCCGCTTGCGGACTGAAGGATACTACGCGTATCGCCTCATCAGGAGGCGAGCTCTGGACAGATATAATCTTTAGTAATAAAAATAATATTTCTCGTAACATAAAAATATTACAGGATAACTTATCAAAGATAAACTCAGCGATACAGAGGAACGATAAGCGGTATCTTGCTTCGATACTAAGAGTTGCCAAAGAGAAGAGGGATAGTTTAGATTAAGCATGATTATTGCCATCGATGGCCCTGCTGGTGCCGGTAAGAGCACGGTCTCCAAAATAGTAGCCCAGAAACTGGGCTTTCTTTATATTGATACCGGCGCAATGTACAGGGCTTTGACTCTGAAAGTTCTAGGAGAGAAGGTTGATATCGAAGATACAGTGGGAATCATTGAGGTCGCCAAGAGTACTGTTATTGATCTTGTGAATAATCCTGATTCTTCTTTAAGAATATTACTCGACGGTAAGGATGTCTCTAGGGATATACGGCAGCCGTATATTAGCAGATTCGTCTCTGATATTGCTAAGATTAAAGAGGTGCGAAAGGTGATGTTGGGATTACAGAGGGTTTTAGGCGGGCAGCGAGATTGCGTTTTAGACGGAAGGGATATTGGTACAGTGGTATTTCCCGAAGCTGATAAAAAGTTTTATCTAGACGCAAATCTTAGTGAGCGGACTAGGCGGCGCCATAAAGAATTGCAAGATTCCGGGCAGGATACAAGTTTGAGTGACGTAGAGTTAGATATCCATAATCGAGATACAATTGATTCCACGCGTAAAATCGCTCCTCTAAAGAAAGCCGAGGATGCAGTTTGCATAGATACCACTAAGATGACAATCAGTGAGGTTGTAGATAAGGTGCTTGAAGAGATCAAAAAGTAAGTCAGGATGAATAAAGAGATTATCCGCAATTTTAGTATTATCGCGCACATCGATCATGGTAAATCGACTCTGGCCGATAGGATGCTGGAGCTGACCGGAGCGGTAGATAGAAAACACAAAGGCGAGCAGCTCTTAGATGACATGGATTTAGAGAAGGAGCGCGGAATCACGATCAAAGCTTCAATGGTGCGGTTATCGTATAAAGCGGAATCTACTAAAGAATATATCTTAAACCTTATTGATACTCCCGGTCACGTAGATTTTACATATGAAGTATCCAAGTCCTTAGCTGCTTGTGAGGGAGCGGTGTTGGTAATAGACGCCGGGCAGGGCATTGAAGCTCAGACAGTAGCGAATTATTACCTCGCCCGTGATAACGACTTAAAGATTATACCGGTAATAAATAAGATTGATTTGGTGAATGCAGATGTTGCCCGCGTCAAGAGGCAAATCGTCGATGTATTAGGATTCAGAGAGGAAGATATAATTTTGGCTTCCGCTAAAGAAGGTAGTGGTGTAGGAGAAATATTAGAGAGGATTACTAAAGATATTCCGTCTCCCCAGGGAGAGATAGATAATCCCCTAAAGGCATTAGTTTTTGACTGTCGTTTTGATAATTATAAGGGTGCGATTATTTTTATCAGGGTTGTAGAAGGAAGGATGGATGAGCATACTCAGATAAGATTCATGCATTCAAAGGAGACGCATAAAATAGAAGAGCTCGGAGTGTTTAAAAATCTGCAATATTCCCAGGTTGATTCTTTATCTTGCGGGGAGGTAGGCTATTTTACGGCAAGCATACGCGATCCTCGCCAGATTTTAATCGGAGATACGATCACTGATATTAAGAATCCCTGCAAAGAAGCTTTGCCCGGCTTCCGCCAGTTAAAACCACTGGTATTCTGCGGGGTATATCCGGTAAACCCGGGTGACTTTGCAAATTTAAGGGAGGCGATGGATAAGATGAAGCTTTCCGATGCTTCTTTTGTTGCGGAACCTGAAAACAGCCAGTCCTTTGGTATGGGGTTTCGCTGCGGATTCTTAGGGCTGCTGCATATGGAGATAGTCCAGGAGCGTTTGGAGAGGGAGTACGATTTAAATCTGATATTGACTGTACCCAATGTAGTTTATAGGGTGAAGACAAAAGAAGGAGATTTTATAGAAGTAGATACACCGGCAAAATTACCGCCTGTGCAGAATATGGAAGAGGTACGGGAACCTTACGTGACGTTACTGGTGATTATTCCCATTGATACGATAGATTTGGTCTGTGAATTGGCTAAGTCGCGCAGGGGTTCTTTTAAATCCAGTGATTATCTCGGAGAGGATAGGGTAAAGCTGGTGTTTGAAATACCTTTATCAGAGATCATTGTTGATTTTTATGATCGGATAAAATCTCTCACCAAAGGATATGGTTCTATAGATTACGAATTCCAAGGCTATTTCCCTTGCGATTTAGTCAAACTCGACGTGATGTTAAATTCAGTGATCTGTGATGCTTTTTCCTCGCTGATGCATAAAGATAAGGTAATCAGTAAGGCTAGGGCATTGACTAGAAAATTAAAAGATTTGATTCCTCGTCAAGTGTTTGAAGTCAGCGTTCAAGCAATGGTGGGAAGTAAGATTTTAGCATCTGAAAAGATCCGTGCTGTGGGAAAACACGTTACGGCTAAATGCTACGGAGGCGATATAACCCGTAAAAGAAAACTATGGGAGGAACAGAAAAAGGGAAAAAAGAGGCTGAAGCGTTTTGGTAAGGTCCAGATCCCTCAGGAGGCTTTTTTGGAGGTACTTAAAATTTGAAAACAGAAGACAGAAGACAGAAGACAGATATCAGAAAGCAGAGCGTAGTTAGAGAATGGGTTGAGTCTATTGTAATCGCCTTTATTCTGGCGATGATCGTGCGTACATTTATAGTGCAGGCGTTCAAGATACCCACAGGCTCTATGCGTACGACACTGATAGAAGGAGATATAATTCTGGTAAATAAATTTATTTACGGAGTAAAGGTACCCTTTACCGGATTGAGATTACCTGCGTTAAGAGACCCTGAGAGAGGTGACGTTATTGTTTTTATCTATCCGCAGGACAGAAAAAAAGATTTTATCAAGAGATTGATCGGGCTGCCAGGTGAGACGGTAGAGATTAAAAATGGTTCGATCTTTATTAATGGTCAGCCAAGCTTAGAGTCTATCTTTGGCACGAACTTCTATTATAACTACGGAGGTTTTGGCAGAGAGGGTAATAAAGTAACCGTCCCAGATGACAGTTACTTTGTCTTGGGGGATAATTCCGCATCTTCTAAGGATAGCCGGTATTGGGGATTTGTACCAAGGGGGGATATTTTAGGAAAAGCCCTGGTAATCTACTGGCCGCCTAAGCGGATAAGGATGATCAGATGAATATAGCCAATAAAATATCTACTTTTAGAATACTCTGTGTTCCTTTCTTTATCGCTAGCTTAATCTATTATACTCCGCAAAGAGAATACCTGCGCTTCGTAGCTTTAGGTATCTTTGTTTTAGGCGTAGTCTCAGACGCAGTAGACGGTTATATTGCCCGGAAATCAAAACAGATTTCTAAAGCCGGCCTGGTATTGGATCCGTTGGGTGATAAGCTTCTGTTGATGAGTGCGTTTATCTTTCTTTCAGAAATCAGTAAGCTGCCTTTGAAGTTTCCTTTTTGGATCACCTTTATAGTGATCAGCAGGGATGCGATTATTTTGTTAGGGGCCTTGGTGATTTTCCTGGTCACAAAGGATATAAATATACACTCTACTAGATGGGGTAAGCTTACCACTACTTTTCAGATGGCCTCAGTAATCGCTTTACTCTTGCAGCTAGAATGCGTGTATTATATCTGGTGGCCGACTATATTCTTTACGGTTTTCTCAGGGATGGATTATATTAAGAAAGGATTTAAGGTATTATATGCTTTGGATAATTCCAGGATTAGTCGTTAGCTATCTGATCGGTTCCGTTCCGACAGCGTATATTTTCGGCAGGTTTTTTAAAAATATAGACATCCGTAAGTTCGGCTCAGGCAATGTCGGTGCCACGAATGCGCTCAGGGTATTGGGGAAGAGGGTAGGTTTTGTGGTTCTCTTTCTTGACGTACTGAAAGGATTTCTTTGCGTTTTGATAATCGGAAACATTTTGATTCCGAGAGTCACTCTTGCCTCTAGAGAGACTTTATTGATTATTCTGGGATTAAGTTGTGTCTGCGGGCACATCTGGACAGTATTTTTGAGATTTAAGGGTGGTAAAGGAGTGGCTGCATCTTTAGGGGTGTTATTGGGTTTATCGCTTAAGATAGCGATACTGAAACCAATCTTAATCCTATCAATCTTAACTTGGCTCGCAGTATTTGTAATTTCGAGAATAGTCTCTGTAGCTTCAATCTTAACTGCTTTACTAATGCCGGTATATACTTTTCTATTTGCAGAATCTAAAGTTTTATTACTATTTACGTTTTTGCTTTCGGTTTTTGTGATCATCCGCCATAGATCTAATATTATCAGGGTATGTCAAGGCAAAGAGAAGCGCGTAACTTTTGTGAAGAAATAGAAAGCGTTTTCTTTTAACCCCTTGATATACTTGAAAATAGGTAAAATTAGATGGTATACTTACATAGAGGTTAGATTTTTTTATATCCTGTTCTTTAAATCTTTATAAAAGTTTTAAATAACATTTGCCCCACCAGCCATGAAGCTTAAGGGCATAACCGGGTTGCTGCGTGGAGGAGGAAAATTTAACTTAAAGCAGCCCGGTCTAAAATATATTATTAGCTGATAGAGGGGAGATATGATGAGGAATGTATTCTTTAAAAATCATACCTCAAGTGATAAAAGAAAGCGCAAGATCGCCAGCTCAGAGATTATCGATAGAGACGGCATACGCAGCATTATCCGTCGGCATTTCGTCTATATGGTAAAAGAGGTGAAAAATAATAATATCGATAAGCCGGAGCCTTACTTATACGTGTTGAAGGAGAAAAGGTCAAATGATCAGAAGGAGAAATTCTTCTGTAGAATGAAGGGGAGTATGTACGCAGTGATGGATCAGAGGTTGTTTTTGATACTCTACATGCATTCTTTAAAAATAAATTTAGTTGCAACCGGAGATGAGATTTGCAGTTCGTGAAACAACTACGTAACCTATTGATTAGCAAGGAGTTCTAGGCTTGACAAACGAATGAAAATATAGTATACTTAAGCAAGATTTTTAAGTGTAATTCCGGCATTTCCCTTTGGAGGAAGGGGAAATTGCCACGAGATTTAGCCGGATTGATAAGGGTCAATCCGGCTTTTTGTTTATTGACAACTTTTACGCAGAGTATTATAATGAAATACGGAGAAATTATGAAAGATTTAATTAAAGTATTTACTATTCTTGGTTTTTTAGGGGCATTTTTATGCTTTTCTACGTATACGGCCAGGGCTGATGTATTTGATCTGTCTCTCAGGCTTACCGAAGGAGGGTATAAATTAGAATTGACTCCTGACGGCCATCATAAGGGCCTGACGCTCACGGTAAATACTGATCTGAACACTCAGTATGAAGTAGTTCACAGCCTGATTACTCCCTTAGAGAATCGGGATAATCCCGGTGAGGTGATCAGGGATAATTTTGTAGTCAGGGGCCTAAGCGGAACGAATAGATTTGGTAATTTACGTATACCGACAAATGATTCTCCGGTAAGGTTTGACGAGGTATTATATGTTTCTAATTCTACGGGTTCTGCGGATAGCTTTACGTTAGTCTATGGCATGGTTAATAGTGAAGAGATTTCCCCGGGATACTATTACGGAAAGATCGCTTTTACTTTAAGGCCTATCGGATCTGCCAGACAGCCTGAAACAGAGATTCTAGATGTTTATCTAAATATCCGGGAAGATCAATCAAGGCAGAGTATTGAGATAGTCCCGGTTGACAGCCTGAGGACAGTTGTGCTTAGTACGCGCACCCAGGAGAAAAATGCTGCCGGTGTTTCAATAAAGATCAACGGTAATTTTAACAAATTGTTCAGCATAGCGCAGGTTTTAACCGGGCCCCTGGAATCAAAAGAAGGTAATCAGCTTAGTCCTGATGCGATAAATTTTACGGTTAGCGGCGCCTCAAAAGGTATGGGAATAAATCAGGCTGTAGCCTTATCTACCCGTCAGCAGACTATTTATACCTCAACTCCCAGCGGTGAATTTGACAGTAATCTTATGATTGCATATAGCTTGGCAGATGGTAGAGAACAGAAGGCAGGAAATTATTCTTCCCGTATTCAGTACATGCTGGATAAAATTGGATTAGGGCAGAGGGTTATGGGGACTTTAGATCTAGAAGTTGAAATAGAACAGATTTTTGACATTATGATTACTCCGGAGGATAAAAAAGGAACACTGGATTTTCCTAATCTTCATCCCAAGGAGCCTCCGAGAGTCAACGAGGTGCTTATTGAGGTTAATTCTAACACGGGAAGAAGATACCAGGTAAGCCAGAATGTATATTCAAACCTGACTGATAAAGAGGGGCATGAGATACCTTCCGAATATTTTAAGCTTCAGGCCTTCAGCGTAGATACAAAAGGTAAGTTAAAAGTTGTTGCTAAGCAGGAAGTTGCAAAAGGGGATATGGTTTTATTGGTCTCCGATAGCAAGGGGTCTGCTGATAAATTCAGGGTGGTCTATGAATTAACCAGCCCGATGAATATAAAATCCGGAGACTATTCCACAAGAATCACCTATTCTTTATCGGAATTGTAGTTAACCTAAGGGGGTGTAGAAATGTTTAAGACAAAATTTAAAAATCAATTAAAAGGAGGTGAAACAAAAATGCGTAAGATATTTTCTTCTTTGATTGCTCTTGCTTTTGTGATGACATCTGTGATGTCGCCATCTTTTGCTGCTCCGGCTGCCAGTCAGTCATTAGGGGTAAGCGCTTCAGTACCGGCTGTTGCTGCTGAGGTTGACCTGGTTATACTGAAGATTCTTGATGGTGATCCTGAT
>JAHIZC010000177.1 GCA_018814745.1 Candidatus Omnitrophota bacterium | reverse complement strand
ATGCAAAAATACAATCTGGAATTCATTCTCTACGTTTATAGCGGTACTCTACAAACGATAAAAAGTGCTCTTTCTGAATTCGGCGAGAATCTGGAGGTTATTGATTATAAGGATGAGCAGGGGGCAGCCAAGAGCCTTAAAATTAAGATGAAGACCGATGATCCGACAGCTGTATTTGATATCTGTGCAGAATTTGGTAGGATAAAATCGGTGAAAGTGAATGAAGCCTAAACTTATGGAGTACAGACGAACATAAGTTTATGGCTGAATTCATCCCGCCCTTTTGGCGGTGTAGGGTATTATGTATTACGTATACATCATAAAGAGTGAGAGAAATAATAATATTTATGTTGGCAATAGTAATAATGTTGCGAAGAGGTTAACAGAGCATAATAGAGGCGATGTCAGTAGCACTAAGAACCATACTCCTTATAAGTTAGTTTATTATGAGGCTTTTTTAGATAGAAAAGATGCGATAGGGCGCGAAAGAAAATTGAAACATCACGGAAGCGTTATCGGACATTTGAAGAAGAGGTTAAAAAATAGTTTGAACAAATGAATCGAGCCAAAAGGGCGGGATTCAATTCGCGCAGTGGCTTATGTTCACTGCGTTCCATAAGTCACGCGCTCATTGAAGGAGGCTAGAGATGGCTAAGGTTTTAGTGATTTATTATTCTCGAACGGGCAATACTAAGAAGATGGCAGAGTTTATCGGGGAGGGCGTAAAAAAAGAAGGCTTGGAGGCAGTGATAAAAGATGTAGGAGAGGTCGAGGCAGATGAACTTTTGAGGTATGAGGCGTTGATTATAGGCTCACCTACCTATTACGGAACTATGGCAGGCCAGATTAAGCAGCTTTTTGATGAAACGGTCAAGTTTCATGGTAAACTTGAAGGCAAAATTGGCGCCGCCTTTGCCTCTAGCGCAAATATTGCCGGAGGGAATGAGACTACGATTTTAGACATCTTGAATGCGATGCTGATTCATGGTATGATAATTCAAGGTGATCCGATGGGGGATCATTACGGTGCTGTAGCTATTGCTGCGCCTGATAGCAGAGTGGCAAAACAGTGCTCTAGGTTAGGTTCAAGAGTTGCTAAATTAGTGAAGAAATGTACGTCGTAATCTTTATAACCGCTGCGAATAAAAAAGAAGCAAAGCTTATCGCCCGTCAACTAATAAAGGATAAGCTTGCTGCCTGCGTGAATGTTCTGGATAAGGTAGAATCTCTTTTCTGGTGGCAGGGTAAGGTTGATAGCGCAAAGGAAGTACTTCTGATAGTAAAGTCCAAGAAAGAAAAACTAAAGAAAATCATCAAAACAGTAAAATCATTACATAGTTATCAGGTGCCTGAGGTGATTGCTCTGCCGATTGTCGGAGGCTTTGGGCCTTATTTAAGATGGATAGATGAATCTGTCAGGTAATCCCTTTGATTATCTAATTGCTTTTTTGGGGGGTATTCTCGCCAGCTTTACTCCCTGCGTATATCCTTTGGTTCCGGTGATCGTGGGATATATCGGGGTAAAGTCGCAGGGAGAAAGGTTCAAGGGTTTTTTCTTAAGCCTGATCTTTGTTACAGGAATAGCAATCACCTATTCGACCTTGGGCCTGGTTGCTTCACTTACCGGTACGATCTTCGGCAAGATTAGTTCTCACCCCATAACCTATATTTCTGTTGGTATCGTGATTATTCTCTTTGGGGTCTCGATGTTCGGTTTGATCAAGCTCCCAACATTGACCGTAAGGCCGGCTAAACAAAAAGAGGGGTATCTGGGGGTATTTTTATTGGGCTTGACTTCCGGTTTTTTAGTTTCGCCGTGCCTGACTCCGGTAATGGGTTCGATTCTGCTATATCTATCTACTAAACAAAGTGTTCTCTACGGGACAACTCTTCTAATGAGTTTTGCTTATGGTATGGGTTTGATTTTTGTGCTTGCGGGTACCTTTAGCGCCTTACTGCTGAATCTTCCTAAACCCGGTAAATGGACGGTTTATTTAAAGAAACTAATGGCTTTAATTTTGATCGCTACAGGAACCTATTTCTTGTATATGGGGATAAAGGGGCTATGAAGATAAAAAAAACACTTTGTTTATTAACGCTATTTATTCTGGCAAGTTGTGCTGTGAGAGAGGAGGTAAAGAGTAAGGAACCTCTGCTGGAAGAATACCTGATTGAAGATCTTGAGCCTGAGGCGGAAGAGTTAAAGTCAGCCCCGGATTTTGAGTTGCAGGATTTAAACCAGAAGACCTATATGCGCAGTGATTATAGAGACAAACAGGCAGTGGCTTTATTTTTCTGGACTACCTGGTGCCCTCATTGCAGAAGAGAACTGGCGGTATTAAATCAGAGATATGCCGAGGTGAGTGTAGCGGGGTTAGAGCTGCTTTCGATAAATGTCGGAGAAGCTGATTACAAAGTCGCTAATGCCGTAGAAAAATATAATTTGACCGT
>JAHIZC010000176.1 GCA_018814745.1 Candidatus Omnitrophota bacterium | reverse complement strand
GATTACAGCGATTAAAAATACAGATTACGGCGATTATTTATCGACGAGATAATCTCTGTAATCTTATTAAAAATCTCTGTAATCATAGGCTGGCACGAGTTTCGTGACAGCCTAAACCGAATAATATATAGGAGGATAGATGAGATTCAAGGGGCGTATGGAATTAGAGCATGGCCTTAAGCAGATAGATATCGCACCGCTGATAGATATTATTTTTCAATTATTGATCTTTTTCATGCTTACTTCCAGTTTTGTGATGCAGCCGGGAATAAAAATAAATCTGCCAAAGGCAGTGACTAGTGAGATCGTCAGCTATGATAATATAGAGGTAGTAGTATCGGGAGAAAGCGTCGTATACCTGGACGGTAAAGTGATTACGATGCGGGAATTGGAGAAGTTATTTATTCAGGCAGCAGGGAGGAATCAGACGATTCTAATTAAGGCGGATAAGCGCGCATCCTTAGGCAGGGTGGTAGATATCTGGGATATGGCCAGAGATATAGGGATCAACAAGATAAATATCGCTACCAATCAGGAAGAATGAGGTCAATTTTTACCAAGAGTATATTTATTTCGGCATTAGGCCACCTGACCGTATTCAGTATGTTTACGGTTTCCCTGGGAAACAAGATCCCTCAGGCAGATCATCCTTCTGTTGCTTTCTGGGGGCAGCTCTTGAATAAAGTCAGGGTGGGTGAGACTAAGGATGGAAGAGTTCCTCTACTGAGTCCTCGGATACTATCCAGCCAATATCTCGGTAAGATCAAAGGTGTAACTAAGCCGGATAGTGATATTATTATTTCGCGAGGAGTTAAACCGCTCTTAGTAAATGCCTTTAACATAAAGAAGAAATTATATAGAGGAGAAATGCTCCCTTTGCCTAAGCTCGCCGAAAGAAGAGATCCGGAAATATTTCTCCACCCTTTATTGCCCTATGGATTCAGGCTATATTTCAGGGATCGACAGGTAGCTCACGTAGAACTTTCCTTTAACATCGTTTCCGAGGGCAGGCGAACCCCGGTCTTAATAAAGAGGAAAATCTCCTCAGGTAACTTAGAGGTGGATCTCCTGGCGATGCGTTATATCAGCCACTACCTCTTTATACAGCAGGCGAGTCTTCCTTCTAACGAGTGGAAGACAGTAAAAATCGACCTTTCAGCCAAAGAACAATAAAGAGATGTTTAATATTGATTTTTCTTTAGGTATATGTCTGTTCCTATTTTTTGCTGTAGCCGTTGTGTTGGCAATATGGTTGTTCGGCATGAAGCAGAAGGATAAGGACCTGTCTCTTAATCCTAAGTTTATCTGGTTCTGTTCCATATGTGCTTATACCTATATCAATACTAAAGAGGAGATAATCTCGGTCTGCCCGCGCTGTGGGAGTTATAATAAGAGGTAAGTCGTCTGCTCATTAAAAAACATGTTGACACTAGGGGGTATTTTTAATAAAATATACTTTGGAGGAACAGAAATGATTACTAAAATCGGAATTATAGCAGGAGATATCTGGCATTATCTTGAGGGACACGGAGAAGCCAGCTTATCGGATCTGATTAAAGGAATTGATAAATCGCGGGATAACGTGCTGATGAGCCTGGGATGGTTAGCCAGGGAAGGGCATGTAATCTTACAGGAGTCAGATGGAGAATACAAGATAAGTTTAAGAAAAGATGGACAAGCTTAACAGCCAGAAGAGCGGAGTAGCCTTATTAATAGCCTTAGGTACAGTTTTGATGGTTGCAATTTTAGGTTTAGTTTTCCTAAGGCATATTTCAAGCTCATCCAGCCTTACACAGCATCAAGTCGGGCGTACTCAGGCTTATTATGCGGCAAAGGCAGGTTTAAACTATGCTTATGATAAATTGCGAAAAGGGGAGTGGCAGACCACCCCGGTTTATTATGGCATTTTAAATGATGATCCTGCACTTAGTTGTCCTGGTACTTCTGGAGGGTGTATTACTGAACCTGAATTTCCGAGGACTATCGAAGCTGTTTGGATTGGTGTTGTTAGAAATGGAGAAAGCATTGCTCTTCCCTCAGGAGGGGTTCCTGATTGTAATCCCTGTACTCCTGTCACGGGAGCTGAATTTTGTATCTGTGTTGCAACACAATATGCCCTGTAATGTCTTTTAATCCTTCCACACTTCCCACAACAAAATCTATTATAATCTAAGTAATTCTATTATAAAATTATTTGTTTAAACATCGCCAAATTTACTTTTAATAACTTCCTTAAGTAAGTATGAGTAAGGTTAAGTAAGAAAATACTTGACAAATTAAGTATTTTATGTTTTAATTAAATTTAAGTAAGTTCATTATAAAAAAGGTAAGATTCATGCAAAGACTGATTGATATTGATGACTTGGCACATTATCTTAAACTGCGAAAACAGACTATCTATAATTGGCTGAATCAAGGCAAGATCTCCGGTATAAAAGTAGGGGGGGTCTGGAGGTTTGAGCGCAGGGAGATAGAGGCATGGATAAAGAGCAGGAGATGCTCGTCTAATTCAGGGGAGAAAAAATGAGTTCGTTGGGGATATACTTTGGACCGAAATTAATTCAGGTTGTTGAGACAAAGGGTAAAAAAATAAAGAACAGTTTCCAGATCTCACGTGTTTCGTTTTCCTCAGGCGAGCTGGAGGAGAAGGTCCCGGAAGAAGAAAAAATTATAACTCTTTTAGCTGATCAGCTGAGGAAAAATAACATAGAAGCAGATGAAGCTACGCTTTGCCTTCCGGGGAAGGATTTGATCATCCGCAGCTTTGAGATGCCCACCATGCCTCGTAATGAAATAGCGGGCGCGGTAAATTTTGAGGTAAGAAAGTATATACCTTTTAAAGTCGAAGACCTGAATTCAGCTTTCCAGGTTTATTCTGATAAGGCGAGCCGGACAAATTTAATTCTTTTTGTAGGCATAAAGGAAGAAACACTGAATAGCTATACCAGGATATTGCAGAAGCTGAACATCCG
>JAHIZC010000175.1 GCA_018814745.1 Candidatus Omnitrophota bacterium | reverse complement strand
TGATCCCAAGGATGAGTCTTGTGTAAATAAAGTGGTGGGGATCTTAAGTTCCTTAGTCAATGATTACCACTATATAATTTTAGACCTACCCTCGGCTATAGATCGCTGCATTTTTAGCATACTCAACCAATCGGATTTAATCAGTATTTTAAGCGGCCCTGACTCCTCAGCCTTAAGAAAAACCTATAACTTAATCAGGGGACTCAAAGCAGATTTTAATTTCGAGTCAAATAAGATAAAGATTATCATCAACGAATATAAAACCTCAGGGCTTACGCATAAAGAGCAGGGGGCAGCATTAAACAATAATATATTCGCTACCTTGCCTCAAATAGTTGCGCAGCCCGACGATAGATTAGTTCTCTCTAGCCCTGATTGCGAATATGCCAGGGCGATAAGAAGGATCGCAAGGCAACTAGGCGATTGCCTGGTGGGCCTGGTATTAGGCGTAGGGGTAGGGTATGGCTTCTGCCATATAGGAGTGTTGAAGGTGATTGAAGAGGAGAAAATACCGATCGATGTCATCAGCGGTTCAAGCGTGGGCGCGCTTATAGCCAGCCTCTGGGCTACCGGCAGGTCCAGCGATGAAATACTCGAAATCGCTAAGGAATTCAAGGAGCCGAAGCATCTCTGGGGATTGATAGATTTGACTTTTCCATTGATGGGGTTTATTAAAGGCAAAAAACTCTACAGTTTCTTAAAAAGACATTTCGCTAATAAGACTTTTAATGATTTAAGGCTGCCTCTTCAGATTATCGCTTGTGATTTGAAAAAAAAGCAGTACCGGGTATTAAATACAGGTTTACTGGCAGATGCGATTATGGCAAGCTGTACCATGCCGGGAGTATTTACACCATTTAAATTCAAGGAAGAAATGTTGTTCGATGGGGGCATTAGTAATCCTCTTCCCACAGAGCCTTTATTAAAAATGGGAGTAAAGAAGATTATTGCTGTTAATGTCACACCTTCAAGAGAAGACGTGATACGTCAGTATCGGAAGATCAAAGACGGCCTGGTTGCAAAGAAGGCAAAAAATAGCGGATGGGCATACTTAAAACAGCTGATTAAAAGTAGATTTAAAATCAATATACTTGATATTATTTTTAGCAGTATCGAGATATTGCAGTCTGAAGTTGCGCAGAAAGAAGCTCAATTGGCAGACGTTGTATTGCATCCGGATACCTCAGGGCTCTATTGGCTGGAGCTGCACCGCGGGGAAGAATTTGCAAGAAGAGGAGAAGAGGAGGCAAGGAAACATCTAGATAAGATCTGGCAGATTATAAAAGAGTAAAGTATAACCAAGAGGTGAAAAGATGAGAAAATTAAAAATGGCTCCACTTTATATTTATCTTACTTTAGTCTTTTCTCTTTGGTCTTTCGTCTTCTTTAGCGGCTGCGTTCATATAAGAGAAGGATTCAGAGGTTTTTTAGGAACCTCGATAAAAGTGCTTGAAGAGGGGAGAAAAGATGCGGTAAAGAGCGTGTTCCCCTATGATTATTTCACATGCTACACTAAGACTTTGGATATACTGAAAAAACATAAATCTTATGTTTACGCAGAGGAGATCAAGAAGTATATGATTGCGATTTATATCTCTAGCCAGGATACTACGCCAGTGGGGCTGTTTTTTACGGAGATAGATAAGAATAATACTCAGATTGAGGTCTCTTCCGCTAGTAAGTTTGCCAGAGAGCTAATCTCTCAGAGAATATACTCTGAGCTACAAAAATAAGTGAGGGCATAAGTTATGGAGAATAAAAAACGAGACATAAATACTTTTATTAAAGAATGCCACCGTATTGCCAAAGATAAGGGCTGGTGGGAGGAGCATCGTAATGATGGAGAATTGATTGCTCTGATGCATTCGGAGCTTTCAGAGGCATTAGAGGCAATGCGCAATCACAAGAAGAAGGCAGATATCGCCGAGGAGCTTGCTGATTGCTGTATCCGTATATTTGATTATTGCGGAGCAAGAAAGATAGATTTAGAAAAAACCCTGGTTAAGAAAATATCATATAATAAGACCAGGCCCTACAGGCATGGCAAAAAATTCTAGAGTAATTACTTCCGAACAAGCCAAAAGTATCGATACCTCTGCAAGAGAATCATTCGGTATCTCTACGTTAATATTAATGGAGAACGCGGGAATAGCTGTCGCTGAAGAGGCAATGAAGTTAATGAAACCAAAGACACCTATAGCCGTAATATGCGGCAGGGGAAATAACGGTGGAGACGGATTTGTAGCAGCCAGGCAGCTTTTGGCCAAGGGTATAAGCCCGGAAATTTATCTGGCAGGGAAGATCAGCGATGTACAAAATGAAGCCAGGGTGAATTTGGATATAATCTTAAAGCTCAAACAAAAAGTATTTGAAGTTAGTGAAGAAAATTTAGAATTAGTGAAAAAGAAAATTTCTCGATGCAGCTTGATTATCGACGCTTTATTAGGTGTCGGCCTGCAAGGAAGAGTCCGTGGAATATTTTGCGATTTAATAGAAGCGATTAATATTTCTCAGGCCTTTGTCCTCTCCGTAGATATACCTTCAGGATTAGATGGAACTACAGGGGTAATATTAGGAAGTTGTGTAAGGGCAGATAAGACGGTTACATTTGTAGCCAGAAAAAGTGGAATGATCGCAAAGCATGCAAAGAAGCTTTGCGGTAAGATTGTAGTCAGGGATTTAGGAATAGTACTTTAAAAAAAGGAGGTGGATTATGCCGTTTGAAAGCAATTTGGATCAGGAGGTTTTCTCCAAGTCTTGGGAGAATGATTCCGGAAAAATCGTGGTGAGCGTACATTCTTATAACAACGGGCCGAATAAGCTGCAGATGACCCGGGAATTCAAAGACAGAGAAGGCAAATACAATTATGCTAAGCTAGGGAGGGTGTCTAAGGAAGAATTGGCAGGAATTCTACCCTTGATTCAGGAAGCTCTAAAGAAGATGTAATAAGCTGTAATGTTAGAGCATCTCAAGGCCCACCTGACAGGTAAGGTTGTCATCCTGGGCATCGGCAATACCTTAAGAAGCGATGATGGGATAGGTTCCCTATTGGCATCCCGCCTTAAAGATAAACTCTCTTATATAGTTTATGATGCCGGAGTCAGTCCGGAGAACTATCTCGGGAAGGTCGATAAGGATAAGCCGGACAATCTGGTGATTATTGATGCTGTAGATTTTGGGGGTAAGCCCGGAGAATTTAGGGCAGTAGACGGGGAGGGTATAAAAACAACTAATTTATTCTCGACGCACAACGCCTCGCTTTCGATGCTAATTAATTTCTTGCAAAGCAATTCTAAGATGGATATAATAGTTTTAATTATCCAGCCCAAGACGATTGCTTTTGGCGATAAACTCAGTCCGGAAATCACAAAAACTTTAGTGAAACTGGAATCTTTTTTTATGGTACAGGGGAGTATATAGCATGTACCACTGCGAAAATTGCACATTAAGGTTATTGCTGGAAGCAATTTTCTTGTTCAGAGTATAAAAAATGAAGGAAAGTAATCAGGTTATGCAGCCCCACCGGGCCCAATGGAGGACTCATATAGGATTTGTTTTAGCCGCTATCGGTTCAGCCGTTGGCCTGGGGAATATCTGGAGGTTTCCTTATCTCTGCTATAAGAATGGGGGCGGTGCGTTTCTTATACCTTATGCTATTGCCCTGTGTGTGATAGGCATCCCTTTGATGATCCTGGAGATCGGGCTGGGGCAGAGGATGCGCGGTT
>JAHIZC010000174.1 GCA_018814745.1 Candidatus Omnitrophota bacterium | reverse complement strand
TTATAGCTCTGGCAGAAAAATCAGCTTTAGACCTGATTCCAAACCCAAGATTAAAAGACTTTTTCTCTCTTTTAAATAATTTGCTTCGCAGGTTCTTGTCATCCGCATTTAAGATCATCATCCGGGGTTTCTGAAGATGTCCAGAGATTGAATATTTTTCTCTGAAAACTCCTTTTAAATCTTTAAAAAATTCAAGGTGTGCAGGCCCGATGTTGGTAATAATACCGACGTTGGGCTGACAAATCCCGGAAAGATAAGCTATCTCACCGAAATGGTTTGTACCTAATTCTAACACCGCCGCATTATGACGGCTGTTAAGATCGAGCAAGCTTAAAGGCAGGCCGATCTGATTATTCTTAGTACCGGGATTTTTTAACACCCTGAATCTCCCGGATAACACCCAGGCGATCATCTCCTTAGTCGTAGTCTTGCCGTTGCTGCCGGTCACTCCGATAACCGGAAGATCGATCTTCTGGCGATGATATCGGGCAATGTCTCCCAGGGCTTTTGTGGTATCTCTTACGGCGATGAGAGCGACTTTATGTTTTTCGTAAGTCGTATGTCGTATGTCGTATGTCGTATTTATAATTATACAGCTCGCCCCTTTTTTAACTGCCTGGTTAATGAAATCGTGTCCGTTAAAGTTCTTACCCTTTATGGCAATAAAGGCCTCATTCGGCCTAAGTGACCTTGAGTCTATAGAGATACCCGATACCCTTGAAAGTTTGGAACCTTTGATCAATTTGCCTTTAGTGGCATTTAATAATTCAAAGACTTTAAACATTCTCTCGCTACCTCGCGATCATCGAAATGTATCCGTTGATCATTGATAATCTGATAGTCCTCATGCCCTTTGCCTGCAATCAATACTACATCCCCTGCCCTGGCCAAGAGTAAAGATTTCTTTATCGCCTCAAGGCGCTGCGGTATAACAGAAAATTCTGCCTGCTTGATCCCCTTCTTTATATCGCTGATGATCTGCTGCGGGTTTTCGCTTCGAGGATTATCATTGGTAATAATCAGCAGGTCCGATAATTCTGATGCCACCTGCCCCATCCTCGGCCTTTTTCTTTTATCGCGCTCTCCGCCGCAGCCAAAAACAACAATCAACCTCTTTCTGCATATCTGCCTTAGTGCCTGGAGGCTGGTTCTCAATGCGTCTTCTGTGTGCGCATAGTCAACGTAGACTGAGAAATCCCCCTCAAAATCTATGTTCTCCATTCTTCCCGGAATATAAATAGAATCCTCTAAGCCGGACTTTATGCTGGAGGAATCGATTCCCTCTCTTTGCGCCCAGGCAATAGAAGCGAGAATATTATATAGGTTATGCCTGCCGATCAGGTTAGTTTTTAAATCAATCTTCTCATTCCCAATCACAACGCTAAAGCTCGTATGGAATCCCTGGAGCTTTATATGCTTAGCTACTACCTCGGCTTTCTTTCTGATACCATATGTAACCAGATCCGCCTTGGTCAATCTCCTGATTTTATTGGCGTATCTATCATCGTTATTCACCACCGCAAAAGAGCCTGATTTTAAACCTTTAAAAAGCCTGGCTTTGGCTTGAAAATATTTTGCAAAGCTCTTATGGTAATCTAAGTGATCGTGCGTTAAATTAGTAAAGATCGCTGAATGAAAATCTATCCCCCCAACTCTTTTCTGGTCCAGGGCATGCGAAGAGGCCTCCATCAATACATAATCTATCTTGGCCTTAAGCATACTCTGCAGTAAAGACTGCAGTTCTATCGGGCCAGGTGTAGTATTTTTTGCCGGAAGAACTCTATCCCGAAAGCGATAATTTATCGTTCCTATAACAGCCGGGTGTAACCCCTTCCTTTTCAGTATCGATTCAATCAGATAGCAGACCGTTGTCTTACCGTTAGTCCCGGTAATACCCACCACCTTGAGCTTTAAGGAAGGATTACTATAAAATTCTGAGGCTAACTTTGCCAGGGCTAGGCGAGTATCTTTAACTTTGATTAAAGGGGCTTTGGCTGAAAGCTCCTGCCTGCCGGCAGGCATGGGAGAGCTGAAAGCTGACTGCTGAACTACAACTGCTTTCGCTCCCCGTTTTATCGCTTGATCAATAAATCTATTTCCGTTTAGATTTGATCCTTTTACGGCAACAAAAATAAAGTCATTTAAAACCTGCCTGGAATCAGAGCTCACTCCCTTGACTTGGAAATCTTCAAAATCAAGCTGTTGAGTGTGACGAGAATTCAGAGATTTAATTAAAATCTTTGCTTTCATTCAATGCAATTGTATCGTAGGAAGGACGGTTTGTTTTCAGATACCTTATCGTATCCCCGGCTATATTCTTAAAGACCGGTGCCGCTACTACCCCTCCGAAATATACCGGATGAGGATTGTTTACCATTACTATAATCGCTACCATCGGGTCTTCAACCGGAGCAAACCCCATAAAAGAAGCGATAAACTTGCTATGTGAATATGTACCGTCAGGATTTAATTTCTGCGCGGTCCCGGTTTTGCCTGCGGCAGATATTCCGGGAATGTTTGCCGCTCTTCCGGTGCCTTCTTCAACTACACTTTTCAATATATCCTTTGCTCTCTCTGCAGTATCTAAAGATATAGCCTTACGGATCATCAGCGGGTCAAATTTTTTTATCCTCTGGCCGTGTTTATCCCGTATCTCCTCTACGATATAAGGCTTCATTAGCTGTCCACCGTTAGCAATCACGGAAATCGCTGAGACTAACTGTAGTGCGGTAACGCCTACCTCATGCCCGATAGGAATCGCGGCAATGGAAACCTTAGACCACCTGCTTGGTTTCTTTGCTACTCCCGGAATTTCACCTAAAAGATCAACTCCCAGCTTAGAGCCAAAACCGAATAATTTCATGTATTTATAAATGATCTCCGGCCCTAAGATCTGTGCTGCCTTAGTCGTACCGATATTGCTGGAGAGTTTAATCACATCTCTGAATGTAAGCCATCCGTGAGGACGATGGTCATGAAGGGTGTGGCTGGCCACACGATAAGACCCCTCCTCGCAGAAGAATTTATCTTCTTCTTTTATCTCTCCCTCTTCTAATGCTGCCGCTAAAGTGACGATCTTAAAGACCGAACCCGGTTCAAACATATCGCATACTGCCCGGTTGCGGATCTGATCCTTGGCCACCTGAGAATAATCATTCAGATTATAGGTTGGACGGTTGGCTAAAGCCAGGATTGCTCCCGTATGCGGGTCCATAACTATAACGCTTGCTGAATCGGCATTATATTTCTTTACTACCTGATCGATCTCTCTCTCGACTATATACTGTATTACCTCATCAATAGTGAGTACTAGATCATAGCCATCCTTAGGTAAAACCATCTGCTCCCAAAGGGCTAATTTTTTCTGTCGGGCATCTCTTAGGAATATCGCCCATCCGGATTCGCCCTTAAGAGAATCATTATAATAACTCTCTACACCTTCAAGGCCCGTATTATCTAACCCGGCGAAACCGATCACGTGGCTGGTAAGATAACTGTTGGGATAAGAACGCTTACTCTCTTTAAGAAACCCCAGTCCATTTAAGCCCAGCTTCTTGATTCTACTCGATTGAGCGAGGCTGAGTTTACGCTTTATCCATACGAAATCCTTTTTGCGGTATAATCTTTCCTTTAAATAACCCTGATCCAGGCCCAATACAGAAGTTAGCTTACTAATCACCTTCTCTTTATCATCGGATGAAATCGCACTGGGAGAGGCATAAAGAGAATCTACCGCTATATTCACCGCCTGCAGTTTAAGATTACGGTCGTAAATCGCCCCCCTTAGAGGTTCCAACTCTACAAAGAAATTGTGCTGCTTACTAGCAAGATTTACCAG
>JAHIZC010000173.1 GCA_018814745.1 Candidatus Omnitrophota bacterium | reverse complement strand
TTTGAAGGGACAAAGGCAGAGGATCAATATAAAGGGGTGAAAGTTTATCGCGAGCCAATAATGGATTTAAACTGGCTGAGCACGAGAGGAGTAAATGGGTTGACAGAGGAGGTAAGAGAGGGATTTAATAAATTTATTGATAATACAAAGCCTGACTGCCTGCACGTGCACAATATGCATTATTTCAGTAAGATCCACGCCTCTTTATTGCAGGAGGTATCGAGAAAGAAAGGTATACCTCTGATCTTAACTGCGCATAACGTCTGGGATGATAACCTATTTTTAGACCTTACTAATAAAATCAGGTGGACACATATTGTTGCCGTGAGTCATTTTATAAAAAGAGAGATTATCGGGACCGGATATAAACATAGTAATATAACCGTTATTCATCATGGCATTGATCAGAACGCTTACTCTCCAAAGACCAAGCCAGGATATATATTAAAAAAATACCCGATTCTTAAGGGCAGGAAGAGAATAGTGTTTCATCCTGCAAGGATGGGCTTAGCCAAGGGCTGCGATGTAACTATCAAAGCATTCCGTATAGTCAAAGGGAGGTTCCCTGATGCAGTTTTAGTGCTTGCCGGAACAAAGAACATTATTGACTGGACTCATAGTCATCAGAAAGATATCGCTTATATGGTGAGTTTGGTTAAATTCCTTAATTTAAGAAATAATGTTTTAATCGATACCTATGACCTGACTGATATGCCTAAACTTTATGCGGCTTCCTCTGTTTGTGTTTATCCATCGACTGCATCTGAACCTTTCGGCCTGACAATGCTTGAGGCTTTAGCTTCGGGTAAGCCAATGGTAGTCACTGAAGCCGGAGGGATGCCGGAGATTATCAAAGACGGTATTAATGGTTTTATCGTTCCGGTAAAGAATTTCGAATCTTTAGCTTCCAGGATCATTCAGCTTTTGTCTGATGACCAGCTCAGGGACAGGTTAGGATATACAGGCAGGCAGATAGTGGAACAGCAGTATACAAAAGAGATAGTTGCCGAGAATACTTTAAATTTGTACAGGAAATTTTGTTAACTAGCTTATTTTACCCGTTGTAGGTCTGATTCTCTACTTTTTGCTGGCGAAAAAGAAATAATCTATAAGTTTCAGGGTAATTTTAGCCCGTAATCCTTGGTTACGGGCTTTATTTTTGTCCGCTTAAATAAAAAATCAGTTTTTATTAAAGAATATAGTGATATAATATAGCTTAAATCATAAAAGATCAATCGGGGGGCGATAGGGATGGAAAGATTAAGTTCTTTAGGGGTATTGGCAGGCGGCTCCGGAGATATTCGGAATAATACAGATATCCGTAAAAGGACGATTAGATTCGGCCAGTAAGTTCTCTAGAGGCAATTTCTTTTAACCCCGTTTACAAAAAAGGAGAAATAATGCAGGTTGCAATCGGGTTGACATTTCCTGGTACTCTGAAGGATGAAGCTGTTATTTGTGACCTTTGTAAAAAGTTCAATGTTAATGTCATAATAATCGAAGCTTCGTTTTCCAATACTACAGGTTGGGCGATTCTAAAAGTAGAGGGGGAAGAGGATGAGGTCAAAAGATCCCTCGATTTTTTAGGGACTAAAAATATAAGGTTACAGAAAATTGAAACTCAAAAGTAGAAAACAAAAAATAAATATTTTAATCTGCGTCTCGATTTTCTTATTAGGAGGCTGTGCGGTTTCACCGCTTGATCAACGTATATCGCTTTTAAAAAGATTAGCGGCTAACCATAAGGAGATCGAGCGGGATATTAAAAAGCAGGAAAAATTATTTTATAAACTGATAGAAGATATCAAAGGCCAAAGACTCAAGGAGGGCGATAATAAAGAGGAAATATTATCGAGGTATGGGGAACCGATATTCTGTAAGGTGCCACAGGAGGAAGATATGGAATCCTGTCTTTATCGGCATCCTACAGAATACTTTTTGACTGAAAAAGCTTATCTTTATTTCGATCATGCAGGGAATTTATATTCCTGGGAACTGAAAGAGGAGAAAGAATAAAATGATAGAGATGCTTAGGGAAATCATATTTTGGGGTAATAATTTGTTGGATTATTCGATATCCGCAGGGATTATTTTCATAGGCATGTTGGTAGTTAAAGTGGTTGAGAGTGTGGCGCTTAAGAAGCTTAAAGGATTGGCAGAAAAGACAACGAACACGATTGATGATTTTCTAATTGGGATAATCAGGAAAATCGCACTTCCCCTGGCATATTTCGGAGTAGTTTATATAAGTATCAATAGTTTAACTCTGGATTCTTTCATTAAAAAGGGTTTTGATATTTTGGCTATTTTTGTTTTGGTCTTAGCAACAGCTCGTTTTACCACTGCTATTTTTAAATACGTGCTCGAACTTTATTGGTTAAAGAGAGGCCGGAGTGATGCATTGAAACGAAGCCTGAACGGTATATTAGTAGTGGTAAAAGTTGTTGTTTGGGGTTTGGCGCTGGTTTTATTCTTAGACAATATGGGGTTCAAAATCTCAGCGGTTATTGCCGGATTAGGTATCGGCGGCGTAGCAGTAGCTTTAGCAGCCCAGGCAATTTTGGGAGATTTATTTAGCTATTTTGCGATATTATTTGACCGTCCTTTTGAAATCGGTGATTTTATTATCATTGGTGATTATCTAGGTGCAGTCGAGCACGTGGGCATAAAAACAACCCGGATACGCAGCCTCGGAGGAGAACAGCTTGTTTTTTCTAATACCGATCTGACAAATTCCCGTGTGCGTAATTATAAAAGAATGGAGAAAAGAAGGGTGGTTTTTAAAATCGGCGTTACCTATCAGACTAAACTCGAAGAATTAAAGGCTATACCGGAGATAATTAAGAAAGTGATTAATAATATAAAGGATACTACTTTTGACCGGGCGCATTTTTTATCTTACGGAGATTTTGCGTTGATCTTTGAAATAGTTTATTATGTTATGGGTGCCGATTACAATAAATATATGGATGTACAGCAGGAAATTAATTTCGCGATCAAAAAAGAATTCGAAGTTAAAGGCATAGATTTCGCTTATCCGACCCAGACCCTGTACATAAATAAAAGTTAATATAAAAGATGGAGGTGTTGTGGAAAAAATAGAAGTCGTTCCTTCGCTACTTTCGGCAAATTTTGCCAATTTAGCCGAAGATATAAAAAAAGTAGAAAGCATCGGTTGTAGTCGTCTGCACATTGATGTGATGGACGGCCATTTCGTACCTAATATTACTATTGGCCCGGTTGTAATCAAGTCGATAAGAAAAATAACCAGGTCCCATTTACAGACTCATTTAATGATTGATCAGCCCGGCAAATATATTAAGGATTTTATAGATGCTGGTTCTGATACGATTATCATTCATCAGGAAGCGTGCCCTGAAATCGGCGAGACGATCAAGGAGATAAAGAAGCTGGGTGTAAAGGCGGGTGTATCGATTAAACCGAAGACACCAGTAGAAACGCTTAAAGATATAATTCAAGATTTAGATCTAATTATGATTATGAGTGTTGAGCCGGGTTTTGGAGGCCAGTCTTATATACTGGGATCAGAAAAGAAGATAAGTGAAAGCAAGGCACTTTTAGAAGAGAAAGGCCTAAACCTGCCTATCGGAGTTGATGGCGGAATCAATGCGCAGAACGCCCCCTTGGTAGCTAAGGCAGGCGCTACGCATCTAATCGCCGGTAATGCGGTATTCAAAGGAGATATACTGGAGAATATCAAGTCCCTTTATCGAAGTATTAATCAGCTATAAGAGAATTTTTAAGATATAGATGAATTATCTCTCCGTTGCTAGGAAGGCTGCCAAAGAAGCCGGAAAAATTCACAAAAAATATTTTAGAGGGAGTTTTAAGATAAGGACAAAATCGAACTCCTTTGACTTATTGACGATTGCGGATACAGAATCAGAGAAAGCCGTAGTTTCCTTAATTAAAACATACTTTCCCGAGCATAATATTCTCGCCGAAGAATATAAATACCCTAAAACAAAATCACCGTATACATGGATCATCGATCCGCTTGACGGAACAAATAATTTTGCTTCGGGTCTACCGATCTTTTGTGCCTCCGTTGCTTTGCAGTATAATGATCAGATAATCGTCGGGGCGATCTATGACGTAACGCGGGATGAATTATTTTACGCCCAGAAGAACAAAGGTGCATTTCTCAATCGAAAGCGCATCAGGGTTAATTCAGCGATGCGCCTTCAAGAATCTTTACTGATTACCGGGTTTTACTATAGCCGTGGCAGGAAGATGATTGAGACCCTGCGGATAATCAAGAAATTCTTCCTTGCTCACATTAGGGGATTGCGTAGATTGGGGGCTGCTGCACTTGACCTTTGCTATGTTGCTTCAGGCAGGGTGAGTGGATTTTGGGAATTTGAATTGAACCCCTGGGATTATGCGGCCGGAAAGTTGCTGGTTGAGGAAGCTGGCGGCAGGATTACAGATAAAAGCGGCAATAAATTACCTCTTACCAAAAAAACCTTCGTCATCGCCTCCAACGCCAAGATCCACTCCCGCATGCTCGCCATAATCAACAAATAATTTTTCTCAAGGGTCTTTTCGGTCTTACTTCGCGCACTATAACTATTGCTCATAACAAACGAACCCGTCGGCCTTTTTCGCTCAGGGTCGATTTCTTTCCCGCCAAGCTATCTCAGTGCAGGCGGGATCCCGCCTATTACTGTATGATTTGGCGGGAAACGCCAATGATCTTTCGCATTTCGGTGGCTCTGAACTCGCGCTTTTTGCTCTAGCAAAAATCGCTCAAACAGCATCGCCATCCCAAAATTGCCCCGTCTACGTCGGGGCCTTGGGATTCACTCAATGCTCAAGCTCCATT
>JAHIZC010000172.1 GCA_018814745.1 Candidatus Omnitrophota bacterium | reverse complement strand
GTTTTTATTTTTGGTATTATGTTGATATTATATAGTAACTATAAAAGGTTAGAGGAATTTTTGGCTATAGAAATGATCAAAGCAAAGATTTTTGTTCCGAAACTGGAAAATAATCATTTCAATTTTCATCAGTGGCTATTAGAAAAACGGACGATCTTCGGCCTAGTCTGCATCATCTATTCTGTGGCTGTCCTCTATACACTGCTTATGAAAGTATAAGCGGATTACCCCAACATATCCACGTTACATAATACAGAGTTAAACCCGCTATTTCCTCGTTACAAGACGGATAGTACTGACCATGCCTATAGCTAAATATGAGAGCAAAATCAGCCACAACCCAATGCCAATATTTATCTGCAGTACCAGTTTGTCCATATCGGTAGTGATAATCTTAAAGAATGGAACTGCGAAGATCAGGACTCCCAAGACGGCACATCCAAGTTGTACCAACTTATTGCTGCCGATAGTCAAATTCAAAGCGATAATTAGCAGCGCTAAAAGAGGAATCAGGCATACCATGAAACTCTTCTTATCAACGTTATCAACCTTTGGGAAGAAAATTTTAGCTATGCTAATAAGCAGCCTTGATTCATCGCTGTTTGCCATCATCGGGATTTGAATACCACTGATCGAAGCAATATTGCCTTGACGCTTGCCGGTAAGGACCTTAGTAATGGACCCTGCCTGCTGAGATTCCACATTCACCCAGGGTAGAAAAAAAGCTACAATAATTACAATGCAGCAAGTTATAATCACTAACTTTGCGAGCTTATCCATAACCCCCTCCTAACTCATACTCATTCATAACTTTTTTACTGAAAATCTACATCTACTTTCGGTAGGACCGAAGCATTGGATTGCCGAGACCCTGCCGGCAGGGATCTAGCGAGTTGCATACCTAGATCATACAAAATGTTCTTAACTTTGCTAAGATAGATATAATATTGGTTGTATTGTTCATTCAATACTGTACTTTGTGATTGTCTCAGGCGAAGATTGTTATCATTGATACTTGAATTAATACTTTCATTGATCTTTGAGATGAACTCCTTAACCACCCTAATAGCATTTTGATTAGACTGCCCTGACTGATTATGGAAGTTTTCCATATCCAGCATGCACAAAAGAGAATAAATAAGTGACTGTTGCATAACTATATTCTGCTCTATCAACAGAAAGTTAAAAATTTGCCTCTCATCTGTAAGATCTCTACGTAACTCTAATAATTGATTTGTAAACTGGCTTAGCTCTTTTCCGACCTGGGTCAACTCATCAACACTCTGCTTAGCTATGAAATATTGTTTCTCGGCAAAACAAACCGGAGCAAAAATCATAAAACAAAGCAGGAAAATGACAATTCTTTTCATCACTCTTCTCCTAACCAAAGTAACCAAAAAAGGTCAAAGCTATACCAAGGGCGAGAACAAAGGCCGACTGAACCGCTAAAAGAACTTTATTTTTCTGGTAGATTTGTATGAATTTAGATACGGAATTGGGAAATATGATTAACCATGCCCCTTTGACGATACCGCCCCAGCCGTAAATTGTAATAATCACCGGCCAACCGGCTACCCATAGGTTATGAGACGACACTAGAAGAAAACCGATAAAAAGCGCAAGGAATCCTCCATATAAAAGTAAAGCAGAATTCTTGCAGAAATCTTCCATAACCTTACGATAGTATCCCTGATTAAACATAATACCTACGGCGATAATCAAAAGGCTCGGCCCCATAATCCTAGCGATAAATATTGAAGTCCCCATGTTTACCTCCTTTTTTTAAATATGGACTAAAATCTATAGACTAAGCCAACCACGGTGGTAAAGTCATCACTCTCATCAACGATAGGAGAATCTTCGATCTCCGATCCCAGTGTCTCATATTCAAAGTCACCTGTAATTGCCCACTTATCTCCGAGAGGAAATGCAACGGAAAATCCGGCAATAAAGTTAACTGTTGAGCCACCTTCATAAACCGGCCTGGCAGATGTGGCCTCTGAGCCTTTAACGCCATAATAATACTCAACAAGGTTATCGCTCAACCACTTAACTCCGACTTTTGGCGTAAACGTTCCTTTCAAGAAATCTCTAGAAAAAATGGCTTTCACTTCATGGCCGTCATAGCGGCCAAGCAAATCATTTACCCCGGTTATGTTTAACAAAAATAGGTCGTTATTCCAAGTTAACCTTAATCCCCCTTCAAGAGACCATTTCCGGTCATCCATACCGGCCAATGTACTACTATCATCGTGATCATAACCGCCAAATCTAGGCTGCACAACAAGAGAAAGATAGAAATCTTTCCGATCATTAAGAATATACCCTAAACTTGAACCGTCTACATAAAACCGCTTATATTTTCCTACGATAATCGGAACCGCCCATACTGAATCATCTACCCCTTCATATACAGAAGTGGAGTATAAAACACCGAAACCCAAAACCACACCTTCTAATTCTTCTACTTCTAAATCGAACGCACGCCAAACGCCTTCAAAGAGTTCCACTGCATGACAAATAGATTGAAAACTAAATATAAAAAAGAAAATCAAAAATATAATCTTTGATCTCTTCATCTCTATGAACTCTCCTGAATGCTTATTACAACGCCCGCCC
>JAHIZC010000171.1 GCA_018814745.1 Candidatus Omnitrophota bacterium | reverse complement strand
TGCCCGTATGCCTGATGGATGCCGTAAAATTGTTCAGATAACCGAACTGGCCGGGATGAAGGATGAGATGCACATTAATATTAATGATATATTCAAATTTAAAGGAACTGGTATAGATGCTAAGGGAACTGTTTTAGGTGAGTTTACGGCTACCGGTTACATACCTTTAATCTTTGAGGATATCAAGATAAAAGGCATTCCGCTTAATGAAGACATCTTCAAAAAATCCTCCCCCTAACCCGCACCCTAGAAGCGTCTTCACTCCCAAAGCAGAAGCGTCTTCTAACCCGAAGCAGAGGCGTCTTCGGAGCTGTGAGGAAGGGTGCCCCCTAAGAGAACCTTATGAAGATAATTAACAAAACCAAAAATATTGTTTTAGCTGAAGAGGCTGGTGTAGCTGATAACCCTTTCCGTAGAATAAAAGGCCTTCTGGGTAAAAAGGGACTTAATAGAGGCGAGGCATTGGTGATAAGGCCTTGTAATTCTATACATACCTTCTTTATGCGCTTTCCTATAGATGTCTTATTCGTAAGCAAGGATAACCGGGTAGTTAAGGCTATAAGCTGCTTAAAGTCTTTCCGCCTTAGCGCTGTTTATTTTAGCGCTTCTTTTGTTATTGAGCTCCCTAGCGGAGTCATCCAATCTACCTCCACCCAAGAAGGCGACTCAATTTCCCTCCAGTATTAGAACCGTCTTTCCACCTAAAGCAGAACCGTCTTCTAACCCAAAGCAGAAGCGTCCTTGCACCCAAAGCTAAGGGTGCCCCTTCCAATTAAACTACAAAAGTCCTTTAAGATCATCTAAAATATCTCTTTTTTTATAGCCATGGCGTTCTTGCCAGCTGCTCCAAGGATAATCAAAAGGAGATTTACATATACCTGCTCTTATAGGATTTAATTCCACGTATTGTATGCAGTCAAGCAGATACTTATCTTTTTGTATGATTTTACTTTTATATCTTCCTTGCCAAAGGTGTCCCACCTTATCATATTTTTTGTTAAACCACATAGTGTAGGTTTGGCTTAAGCCTTGCATGAATTTAGAGAGATCAGTTCCCTTTTTAGTTTCTAATATCAGATGCGCATGGTTAGGCATTGGGCAGTAACCGTATACCTTGAAATGATATTTAATTTTATAGTGCTTTAGTAAACTAAGGAAAGTTTTAAAATCAGCATCTTCTTTAAAAGTTTCCTGCTTCTGGTTTCCTCTGATATTAATGTGATAGACAGTGTTATTAAGAGCTAATCTTAGCGTTTTTGACATATTTTTCACCTCCTTCTCTAATTAAATAGACGAGGAATATCCAAGAATCTAACACAAAATTTTAAGAAATTTCAGCAGAGGGGCACCCTTAGCTTTGGGTGCGAGGACGCTTCTGCTTTGGGTGCGAGGACGCTTCTGCTTTGGGAGTGAAGACGCTTCTATAAAGAGGGGGATAAATGTCCAATCTGGATTATTTGATGGATTATTTGATGGAATATCTGATCGCATATTTGATGGAATATTTGATTGTATAAATGTCCACTTGACAAGGTATGAACGGTGTGATAAACTTGATTTGAGTTCAGAAATGTCCAGACTGGAGAAAAAATGGGCGTAATTCACAAATTAACAGATGAAGTAATAAGCTTTATATTAAGTCAAAAGAAAACTGATCCGGCAATCAGCTGTAGGAAGCTTTCTGCTCTGGTTGACCAGAAATTTCAAATAAAAGTCTCTAAATCGAGTATTAATGAAATATTTAAAGAAGCACGCCTGAGTATGCCCATAGGCAGGAGGTGCAAGAAGAGGAGACACAGAATAGAGCAGCAGCCAGAGCCTGAGCCTCAAGAGGAAGTTAAGCTGTTAGCCCCTCCTAAGGAGGAGCCCAAAGAGGAGATCTCCGTCGAGAAGCCCTTTGAAAAGGCGCCTCGAGAGGCTGAAATACCTGAGGAAATGCCTTCTGAAAGGGGGTGTTCAGGAGCAATATTGCTTAAGTCTGCTGACCTGCTTCTAGGAGGCTCATATTCAATCACAGAGGCGATTAAAAAGGGTTTAAATAAAGAAGACGGGGAATTCCCCCCTCTACTAGCTAAGACAGAGGGCCTTATTTTTAAGCCATTATTCAAGGAATCTGAAGATGGCCTAAAAGAGCTGTCTTCTTTAGTCGGTAAGAAGATATCATTCAATAGTTTAATGCCATATCTTAATGACTTGCATGGAGTTACAACAATACAACCAGCTATATTAAAAGAAATTTCAAGCGCTTTACAGGAGATCCGTTGTATTAAATTAGTAACTTCTGATGGCAGCAATATTTATCTTGATGGACAATTCCACACGGTCTGGTCGACTCCTAATATCCCATTTGATTTTTCTGCAACTCTATGTGATGTAAAGAGTTATATAAATAAATATTTCTTTGAAAACCACCCATTTGTGCTTTTTATGGCTCCTGGTTATGATGTACCAACCAATGAGTTCTTTAAACTGCTCCTAACTTTAGAGTCAACTGAAAAGAGAATCGCAAATATCAAGATCTACGGAAACAAGTTCGAAGAGTTCCCGGAGATGTCTTTATCGCATGCTAAGCGATCTCCCTTTATTTTTGGAATGTGGC
>JAHIZC010000170.1 GCA_018814745.1 Candidatus Omnitrophota bacterium | reverse complement strand
TAAATAAGTTTAAAGTCAAAGACTTATTTACGGATCAGGAGTTAAGCAAAAGCATCTATAGTTTTATTGAATACCTCAAAGACAAAAAAAAGGGTAAGTTTAAGGTTTGCACTAAGCATCTATTGAAGTTTATCTTAAAAACCAAGGAGATTCCCGAAAATCACCAGATAGATAAGATAAAGGATTACGTCAAAGCTCTGGATAATAATGACCTTGCCCAGGTATTATTGGACGAGATTTTACAGAAAGAGAAATTTGACAATTCAAGTTTCAAGCTTTTTTCACAGATTGTAAATATTGACAGCCATAAAGATATCGCCCCTGTCCTGGAGAGCAAGATAAAAGACTCCGATATCTTAAAGCATAACCCCAAAGTAATAAAGAACATCAAGGAGATCTTCTCTAATTCGGGAGAATCAGAGATCTCGGCTTTCTATCGCAATGCCCTTGATTCTCTTGTGAAGGGGGATATCTCCAAGGGCACTTTCGTTTTTAATCAGGAGTTAGCCGAAGAGAATTATTATTATATCCTGCTCAATTTGTTTATGGAAAATAACAGCAAGGAGGAAAATGATCTGATTACGAAGTATCTCTTAAAGCAAAGTGAGAGATTAGCAAAGGCAGATCGTTTCGAAGATATTAAGATTTTATTAGATACTATAGATAAGAAAAGGAAAGAGGATGCTTCCGCAGCTGGGGTAGCCGGAGACTTAGAGAAACGGGTCTATGATTCTATCGAAGGCAAAGTTTTCCAAAAGGGAGATATTGTTGAACTTGGGAATATCCTGGATAGGATAAGTGAGAGTTCTTTAGGACTCGATGTTTACCTTAAGAAGATATTTGATGAAGGCAGAGTAAATCCTTATGCACTCAGGCTGCTCTTGAGATTCTTCCCTAGAGAGCTACCTTACATCTATGAAAGATTAGAGCAGAAGCGAACTGATATTGATTTTATGGTGAAGTTTATGAAGGGGCTGGAGAAAGTGGACTCCCCAATAAGTACGGATATCTTTAAAAAAATATTTATCATTTCCAATAACGTGATCAAGATACAGATATTAAAGTCAATGAAGGAACAATCCACGAAGGATTATAAATTTTTCTTCTCTCTTCTGGATAAGGAGGAGGTCTTTTTAAGAAAAGAAGCCTTGGCAATTTTAAAGGATGAAGAATCCTTAAGAGTAATTGCATTAACGAAGCTTCTGGATATTCCTAGTCCTCTGGGAATAAGAAATAAGTTGATCATCGAGAATATAACTATTGTAGGAGCATTGGGCTTAAGGGATGCAGAGAGTGATTTGATTAATCTTAGTAAAAGGCGGTTCTTCTGGAATAGAAATGTAAGAAAGAGGGCCAAAGAGACCCTGGAGAGGTGGTATGCCGGATAAAATTGAGAGTACTTTTAGAGATTTGATCTCTGCTTTGCAGATCGCCAGAATGTATCCTGATTGGCACCCGGAATTTAAAAAGGGAATTGAAAAGGCTTATGTTAGTCTTGGAGAGATTTTAAGCGGAAGAAACGATTTGGTTATAGGAATTGTAGGGGAGGAGTTAGCCTTTGAAAAGGAGATATTTTTCGATTTAAGTAAAAACGCCAAGCCCGCTATAACCCATCTTAAAGATAGAGGCATTGAAAGAATTCAATTCTTGTCAGGAATAGAGAAGGAGGAACTAGGTAAATTTGTAACTTTCTTGGTTACTCCTAAAGAAAAGATAACACTACCGCCTCAAGAATATCTGGACACTCTCGGTGTAAGAAATATCATCGTAGGTAAGATTAAGGCAGCAACTTCTCAATCCGACATAGCCACTATTTCAGAGGCCAGTGTGTTGAGTTACCTAGAGATTTATGAGCAATTATTCAATAGGTTATCCGAGTCTATTGAAAGTGTTTTAAATGGAGAGGAGTTAAATCATTTAGTTTTACGAAGTGCTGTGAGCAATGTCATGGATAGTCTCCTAGGGAGATATCAGGACCTTTTGAATTTAGCAAAGCTAAAACGATATGATCTCAAAACATTTTATCATATTGTAAACGTAGCTATATTATCTATGTTTTTTTCTTCTAAATTTGGTTTTAGCAAACAGCAAGTGATAGATATTGGCATTGCTGCCTTGCTTCATGATACCGGGAAACTCGCTATCTCAAGAAAATTAATCCAAAAACCTGCACGCCTGGACCAGGAGGAGTTTAGGAAAATGAAGAGTCACGTTACCTTGGGAACACAGATGCTGCTTAAATATACCGATAAATTGGGGCCTCTGCCGGTGGTGGTTTGTTTTGAGCACCATCTGAAATATAATCTAAAGGGATATCCGAAGGTATCATTTTATAAGAAATTACATACCGCTTCTATGATCGTTTCCATATGCGATGTTTATGATGCGCTCTTTCAGAAGAGGAATTATAAGCGTG
>JAHIZC010000169.1 GCA_018814745.1 Candidatus Omnitrophota bacterium | reverse complement strand
GCGGGGAGCGCCCAAAAACTGCACGCGCTCTGCCCTGACTTCAATTACATTACGTTTCTGCCCGCTATTATCCTCCCAGCTGCGAGACTGAAGCCGGCCCTCGATAAAACACGAACTGCCTTTGTGTAAATACTGATTGCAGGTCTCTGCCTGCCTATTCCAAGCTACTGCGGTAATAAAACATGTCTCTTCTTTTAACTCCTGATCTTTATTCTTATACTTTCGATTGACCGCTAGCCTAAGATTGACTACAGCTGTCCCCTGGGGCGTATAGCGCAACTCAGGATCCTTCGTCAGATTACCCATAAGAAATACTCTGTTAAAATTAGCCATTGCTTTCCCCCTTTAATAAATTAACTCTCGAGCCTGGAAATAAGCACTCGTAATATATTTTCGTTCAATTTGTAACCGCGCGTGATCTCCTGTATTCCTTCAGGCGGCAGGGTAAAATTCATCAAGTAATAAAGGCCTTCATTATGTTTCTTGATAGCACAATATAGCTTTCTCTTCTCCTCCCAAACCGCAGCCTGGGCAACTTCTCCCTTAGCTTTCGATACTGCTTCCGCCAGCTGTTTAAATAGTATCTTCCTATCCTCCTCGGAAAGATTTGGTTGCAGAATAAACATTGCTTCGTAGTTATTCATCCCGTTAGACTCCTTCATTTTTTCCCGTCAGACATGGAGTCTAACGGGATTCATCCTTTAAGACTCCTTTTCTAGTACGTACGTTATAGATATTCATGGTTTCACTTATTCCTTCGTTAACCCAGGACCGGCAGCATAGAACCACTCTCTGCAAAATCTTCTTCAGTCCACCCTGCTCTCTTCTGGAAAAAGCCGACAGCACATAATCCGCTTCCTCTATGTCGTAAACAGGCCTGCCGATGCCAACGCGTAAGCGCGCAAATTTATCCTTACCTATCGCATCAATTATAGACTTAAGCCCGCGGTGTCCGCCGGTAGAACCGCTGGGTTTTATTTTTAATCTGCCAAACTCTAAATCTAGATCGTCACAGACTATAAGCAGGTTAGCTAAATCTATTTTATATTTCTTTAGCAGCTGCTTCAGCGCAATGCCTGATAGATTCATAAAGGTCTGCGGCATCGCTAAAATTACATTCTTATTATCAATCTTTCCCTTACCGCTTAAAGAGAAAGTTCCCCGGTCTCTCTTTAGAGGAATTTTATAAATCTTACTTAATGCCTCTACTGCGGAAAAACCAATGTTGTGCCTTGAATTTAAATAAACCTTGCCAGGGTTACCCAGGCCCGCAATCAGAATCACTTCTTCTCTTCTTTAGCTTTAGGCTCTTTGGCTTCCTCTTTAGCTTGCCCCTTACCTTCAGCTTCTCCTTCAACCTCTTCTTCCTTCTTCTCTTTGATTACTTCCGGCTCCTGGGATACTTCCTCGCCCTCAATAGGCTCGACCGGTACCTCCTCCTTCATCGGAGGAATAACCGAAAGGACCAATGCATCCGGATCATTAAGAACCTTGACCGCCGGAGGTATCGATAAATCCTTTACCTGTATCCCCTCATCGATCTTAAGTAAGGAGACATCGACTTCAATCTTCTCCGGAATATCAGTAGGTAAACATTCAACTTCGATCTCCCAAAGTACATGCTCCAGAGAACCCCCCTCCTGCTTAACGCCGATCGGCTCACCCTTAGCAGATACAGGAATATTCACCTTGATTACCTCGGTCAAAGAGATCTCATTAAAATCTACGTGCAAAATATGATCATGTACAGGATGATATTGAATTTCTTTAATCAAGCATGGCTGGGACTTACCCTTATCACCTTTGATCTTAAGATTAATGATTACACCTTCTATTCTGTGCTGGTGGATTAATCTGATCAGGTCGTGACTGGACACCTTAAGCGCCATGGGTTTTTTCCCGTTGGCATAGATTACTGCCGGGATAAACCCGCTGCCCCTTAAATCCTTAACTTTACTTTTACCTATTTCTTCTCTTGGTTGTGCTTCTAATAATAACTCTGCCATTTTTAATGAGCGGACAACTTATGGAGTCCGAAGGACGACATAAGTTGTAGCAACCTCCCTTTTATTTTGACTTGCGTCTGCGAATTAATCCCCCCTCTCTTGCTTTCGCAAGAAAGCAGGGGGGATAAGTTCGTGCATACAATTTATGAACACTTCGTTCCCTGTCTGCCGACAGGCAGGCATAAATTGTGCACTCACTTAATCGAATAGT
>JAHIZC010000168.1 GCA_018814745.1 Candidatus Omnitrophota bacterium | reverse complement strand
GGCGAGGGAGATGCTTTTGTCAGTGCCGGTAATACCGGTGCTGTGGTGTGTGCTGGGACTTTAGGCCTGGGATTACTGCCGGGAGTCGAGCGTCCGGGTATCGCTCTGGTTACGCCAACAGTGAAAGGCATATCTCTGCTTATTGATGTGGGGGCGAATATCAATCCTAAACCAATTCAGTTATTACACTATGCGATCATGGCCAGCGCATATGCTAAATATATATTAGATAAGCCGAATCCCAGCGTTGGACTTTTAAGTATAGGAGAGGAAGAAGTAAAGGGTACGGATTTTATCAAGAATACACACGAACTTCTGGAGAAGAGCAATTTAAATTTTATCGGTAATATCGAGGGTAAGGATTTATTTGCCGGGAAATGCGATATCATAGTCTGCGACGGATTTGTCGGGAATATTGCTTTAAAGGTTTCGGAGAGTGCGGCTGAAGCGATGCAGATATTTTTAAAAAGGCACCTCTTAAGTAATATATTAGGTAAGATTGGATTGATTTTTTTAAGGCCAAGTTTATCGCGTTTTAAGAAAGACCTGGATTATGCGGAGTACGGAGGAGCGCTTTTATTGGGGATTAACGGAGTAGTGATTATCGGCCACGGCCGTTCCAATGTAAAAGCGATCAAGAACGCGATCAGAGTGGCTAAAGAAGAAGTAGAGCGTAATTTTACCGATAAGATAAAAGAGGCGATTAGTTCATGAAAAAAGTCGGGATCATTGGCGTAGGGGAGTATCTGCCGAAAAAAGTTTTGACTAATGCTGATTTAGAGAAGATGGTGGATACCTCTGATGAGTGGATAACTACGCGTACCGGGATAAAACAAAGACGTATGGTGGGAAGAGGTGAGGCTACCTCTGATTTAGCGATTAAGGCAGCTAAGCGGGCAATAGCTGAGACTTCTATAAAACCGGAAGAGCTTGATCTGATTATTGTCGCAACAATCACTCCTGATATGGCTTTTCCTTCGGTTGCCTGCCTACTGCAGAATGCACTCCATGCTAAACATGCGATCAGTTTCGATATCAGCGCTGCCTGCGCCGGTTTTGTTTATGCTATAGCAGTAGCCCAGCAATTTATCGCCCGAGGTGGCTGCAGGAATGCTTTAGTGGTGGGGGCGGAAGTACTTTCCTCTATTACGGATTGGAAAGACAGGAATACATGTGTTTTATTCGGAGATGGAGCAGGAGCAGCAGTATTAGCAGAGGCTAAATCCGGAGGTATTCTTTCTACTTATCTAGGGAGCGATGGCTCAAAGGCTGATCTTCTAAGGCTTCCCGGAGGCGGTTCGCGTCATCCCGCTACTCAGGCAACAATAAAGAAGCGGCTTCATTTCATAAAGATGCAGGGTAACGAATTATTTAAATTAGCAGTTACGACCATGGCTAATGCTGCTCAACAGGCGCTTAAACGCGCAGGCATGGAGTGTAAAGATATCGATATGGTGATCCCGCATCAGGCAAATATGCGGATAATCTTGGCGATGGCCAAAAAATTAGGCTTAGCAAAAGAAAAAATTTATTTTAACATTGCAAAGTACGGAAACATGTCTTCGGCTTCCACTGCTACCGCTTTATGCGAAGCAGTGAAGGAAGGGAGAATAAAAAAAGGAGATGTTGTTCTCTTAGATGCTTTTGGCTCGGGTCTTGTCTGGGGAGCCTGCGTGATACGATGGTAGCTTATCTATTTGCAGGCCAGGGTGCTCAATACGTTAGTATGGGCAAAGACCTTTATGATACCTTCCCTGAAAGTAAAGCGATCTTTGATAAAGCTCAAGATGTACTTGACTGGGACCTAAGGGCTCGGTGTTTCGAAGGGCCGGAGGAGATGCTAAAGACGACTGAGATCTGCCAGCCGGCTGTATTGACTATGAGTATAGCTGCGTTCGAAGCTTTTAAGGCAGTTGCAGGTGCGCCTATAGAGGATGTGGGTTTTACCTCCGGGTTAAGCCTGGGTGAGTATTCAGCGCTGGTGGCATCCGGAGTATTAAAATTCGAAGACGCAGTGAGGGCAGTTCAAAAACGGGCGGATCTGATGAATAGTGCTGCATTAAAAAATCCCGGGAAGATGGCTGCGATAATCGGCCTTGACGCCGGTATTATAAAAGAGATATGTTTTAATACCCAAGGGGTAGAAATAGCAAATTTAAACTGTCCCGGACAAGTAGTTATCTCCGGCCAAAAAGAGCCTGTTGATTGCGCAAGAGATCTGGCTTTGGAGAAGGGGGCGAAAAGAGCAGTGGATTTGGATGTGAGCGGAGCTTTTCACTCATCTCTGATGCGGGAAGCTGCCGAGGAATTCAAAGACTACATCAAGGATAATCTTCCACTTCAGGAGCCGGAGATCCCGGTGGTGAGTAACGTTGATGCCATTCCAAAAACCAAAATAGTTCAGTTTAGAGAGAGCTTGGTAAAGCAGATCTACAGTTCCGTGCTCTGGGAGGATTCTATGCGCTTTATGCTTTCTCAAGGCATAACTAAATTTTACGAGTTTGGACCGGGTAAGGTACTCAAAGGGCTGATGCGCCGTATTGATCCTAAGGCCGAGGTGATAAATATAGGGAAGAAAGAAGATGTCCTTAACTTAAATAAGGGGGAAGTAAGCAATGCGTCTTAAAGATAAAGTTGCTTTAGTTACCGGTGGTGCAAGAGGTATAGGCCGTGCTATTGCCATGCGTTTTGCCGAAGAAGGTGCTGATCTTGTGATCGCTGATGTCAATATTGATGAAGCTGTAAAGACTGCCTCCGAGATAGAAGCTCTGGGTAGGAAGTCTTTGGCAATAAGTATGGATGTTACTGATTTCGCCAAAGTAGAGGAATCAGTAAACAAAATTCTTGACAAATTCTTAAAGGTTGATATATTAGTTAACAATGCTGGGATAACTAAGGATAATCTTCTCTTACGGATGAGTGAAGCAGAGTGGGATACGGTGTTGGATGTGAATCTGAAGGGTACATTCAACTGCATCAAAGCAGTATCCCGGCCGATGATAAAAAAGCGGACAGGGAAGATCATCAATATAGCTTCGATTATCGGCATTATCGGAAATCCCGGACAGGCAAATTATTCTGCTTCCAAAGCAGGAATAATCGCTCTTACAAAAACATCGGCTAAGGAGTTCGCATCGCGCAATATAAATGTAAATGCGGTTGCGCCCGGATTCATCCAGACTGAAATGACGGCTAAGCTTCCTGAAGAGCTGAAGCAGAAGATGAAGGAAGTGATTCCGTTGAGTAAATTTGGCGATCCCGGGGATGTTGCAGCTGTTTGTTTATTTTTGGCATCGAGTGATTCGGACTATGTAACCGGCCAGACCATCGTCGTGGATGGTGGTATGGTTATG
>JAHIZC010000167.1 GCA_018814745.1 Candidatus Omnitrophota bacterium | reverse complement strand
TGGGATCCCTAACTCCTAAATAGAATTATAAAAGGGAAGGTAGAGGTAGAAGCAGCAAGTATTTAGAGAAAGAAGGATAATGCCTATTCCGGTAACTTCGGCCGGTAATTCCGTTTTACTTCGGCCACCTATTCCGGTGAACTTCGTCCAGTCTTTTCGGAGCGAAGCGACGCTAAAAAGATTCTACTATTAAAAGAACAATATAGTCAAATTATTTATTATTAGAGTCGGCGCGTTTCTTTCGCATTGAGTCGCCTCTGAGTGTTATATTGTAAGCATTATGTACCAGGCGATCTAAAATAGCATCTGCTAATGTCTGATTACCAATAATCTCATGCCAATGTTTTACCGGTAACTGGCTGGTAATTATTGTTGAGTGTAAATCATGCCGGTCTTCTAAAAGTTCTAATAGATCTCTACGCTGCTGCTCAGTAAGAACAGATAATCCCCAATCATCAATTACCAGCAAATTTGTTTTAGCTAAAGAGTTCATAAGTCGAGAGTACCTGCCGTCTCCCCGGGCAATGGCAATATCTTCGAATAATCGAGGCGCGCGTACATATAAAGCAGTATATCTCTCAAGACAAGCTCTTTGTGCCAAGGCACAGGCAATAAAACTTTTCCCAACTCCGCAAGGGCCGGTGATAAGAACGTTAAGCTTCTCTTTGATCCATTGACCTGTACTTAAACACTTCATTAAAGATTTATCCAAGCCTCTGGAAACACGATAATCAATGTTTTCCATACACGCTTGCTGCCGTAATTTAGCCCGGCGTAATCTGGAACTAAGCCGTTTATTTTCCTGCTCAGTTAGTTCCCGGTCAATCATGAGCCCGAATCTTTCTTCAAAGCTTAACTCAGCATAGTCGGAAGATTCTGTTTGCTCCTGATATGATTTAAGTATCCCATATAGTCTTAATGCCCGCAGTTTATCTAATACCGGCATACTTAACATATATCCACCTCCTTCTGGTTGTGAAAATATCTACTGCCGCGGATATTTTCGTGGTTTATTTCCGGATAGGCATAAGGCTCTGAAACGAAGTTTTGATCCAATCCTTTTTCTAAGATAGAGCGTACACTTTTATACGAATAAGCATTAAACGATAAGGCTCTCTTACAGGCTGCTTCCAAGCGTTGCGGGGAATATTTTTTAGCCAAACGCAGGATTCCCAAACAAGAGCGGTATCCTTGTTCGGGATGTTTGCGTACTGTCATTATTATTTCAACGATCTCTGCGGTAGAAGATCCTGTTTGTTTGGCCCAATTAATAATTCTCGAGGGAGTCCATTCCAGATAACGACGGTGACTTTCCGGCATATGTTCTCTTATGGTTGTATGCTGGCCTTTATAATCACTACGTCGATGACTGGTAATTCTCTTGCCTTTGTGGAATATTTCTACGGTGTTTTTTGTATATCGTATTTCCACCTGGTGACTTACCAGTGCGTATGGCACACTGTAATAATGTCCGAATAATTCCACGTGATAGTCGATATTTACTTTTGCTTTTTTCCATTGGGCAAATTGATAACGATATTGCGGCAATGGCAGAAGAGCTGCTCTTTCAATATCGTTGAACACTGATAATCTACTGCCGGGAAGTTTTTGAAACGGCTTATTGTTCATATTGGTTAAAAGTTCTCTAATTGCCTGATTTAATTCCCCAAGGCTGAAAAACTTTCTTTTTCGCAGCTTTGCCAGTATCCAGCGGCTTACTACCTGCACGGCATTTTCGACTTTTGCCTTATCCTGAGGCTTTCTTATCCGTGCCGGGATTACCGCAGTGCCATAATGTAAAGCCATGTCGTTATAAGCGGGATTAATATCAGGTTCATACCGGCAGGCTTTAGTTACTCCGGATTTCAAGTTATCTATAATGGTCGTTTTTGCAACACCGCCAAAATATTCAAAGGTACGTACATGCCCGCCAATCCAATTGCCTAAGGTCTCATCAGGCTGAGCTTCAGCGTAGGTATAATTACTTGCTCCCAAAGCAGCAACAAAGATACTTGCCTCGGTAATCTTACCGGTTACCCGGTTATGTATGGGGACTGTTTGTCCGGTATAATCTACAAACATCTTTTCTCCGGCTTTATATGTCTGCCGTAAACTGACTTTTAACTTCTTTCTCCATCGATGATAGTGTTCACAGAACTGTGTTGATTGATATCCTTCAGGATGAATATCTTTGTATTCTTGCCACAATAAAGTAAGCGTAACTCCTTTCTTTTTCTTCTCCTGGTGTATATATGCCCAGTCCGGCTGGGGTTTACTTGTTGCCCTGATTCTCTTTTGTTTAAATATTTCCTTGAGTTGCCTATTATCTATCTTTGCGGTATCCAAATAGGTCATATTTACTTTTTGTGCTGTATCAATATATTTGCCTACTGTAGAGCGTGATACATTACAACTCCGGGATATCTCCCGATTACTTAACCCACATTGCAATCCCAGGCGTAAAATTTCCCGTATCTTGCGCATGCTCAACTCCTGTCCTTGTTTACGTTTTGCCACTGCTAACCTCCTTTTTTACAAATAATTACATCAGAAGAAAGTTATTGTAGACAAAACTGTCCTATTTTTAAAGTTATTTGCTTTAATTTTTGTCGGTTAGCTCATTTTAAGACTGGTCGAAGTGACCGGAATAGGTGGCCGAAGTTAGCCGGAATGGGTGGCCGAAGTTGACCGGAAATGGGGGCCGAAGTACTCCGGAATACGCATAAAGAGAATACTCGCGGTGAGGGAAATTAATCGAGGTTTTTTTTAAAAGGGCATGTTCTTGTAGCAATATTAAGAACTTTGTATTAGACAAAGTGGTAGGTAAATCCCATTCTAATCGTTTGGCCTCTAAAAGTTCATCAATATCAGCAAAAGTAAAGACTG
>JAHIZC010000166.1 GCA_018814745.1 Candidatus Omnitrophota bacterium | reverse complement strand
TACGGCTATCTTTATGGTTTGAGGAACCTTAAACCAATTTTTTCCCGTCGATAAAGCAACCGCTAGATCCGTAGAACCAACACCCGTAGAAAAAGCACCTAATGCGCCGTAGGTACAGGTGTGTGAATCAGCACCCAAGACCAGGCTTCCCGGAAGGATTTCTCCTGATTCAGGAATCACCTGATGGCATACTCCGCAGCCGATATCGTAAAGCTTAGTACCGTAATCTTTAGCGAAATTCCGCATTTTTTTATGTACTCGCGATACGCCCTCGTTAGGAGAAGGTGCGCTATGGTCTATGACCATACAAAAATTTGCTTTTAATTTCGTAAGGCCCAGCTCTTTCACCCGGTCGATAATGATCGATGAGGTTCCGTCCTGGCCAAAAGTAAAATCCACTTTACAAATAGCAAAGTCCCCGGCTTTTAAGTCTGACTGCGAGTGCCTACTTAATATTTTTTCTGCGATTGTTTTTTCAGCCACTCTTCTAATCTATCCATGCCTTTGGTTAATTGTTCTATACTTGTAGCAAAACTGATCCTGACGTAGTCATCCCAGCCAAAGGCTTTACCCGGAATAACGCTCACCAGCATCTGCTCAAGTAAACGGTTAGAAAAAGTTAAAGAATCAAGACCGGTTTTAGAGATATTGCAGAATATGTAGAATGCGCCCTTCGGCATAGCATAGCTGATCTTATTCATCTCATTTAGCCTTGAGACTACGTAATCCCTTCTCTTCTGAAACTCTTTACAGACATGGGCCGAAAAATCATTCTCTGCTTCAAGAGCCCCTAAGGCAGCTTTTTGACTGATCGATACAGGGTTTGAAGTGGTGTGACTTTGTATTCTTGATATTGCCTCGACTATATCGGGAGGCGCCGCCAGATATCCGATCCTCCAGCCGGTCATAGAGAAACTCTTAGATAAACCATTGACGCTGATAGTCAAGTCATAGATATCTTTGTTAAATGAAGCGATCGACGTATGTTTCAGGTTATCATAGATGAGCTTTTCATATATCTCATCACTTATTACAAATATTTTTCTTTCTACGCAGATCTTAGCTATAGCTTCGAGTGCCTCTGTGCTATAGAGGGCACCCGTAGGATTTGAGGGGCTATTTAAAATCAGAATTTTTGTTTTAGGAGTAATGTATTTTTCCAACTCCTTTGCCTCGATTTTAAAATCGTTCTCGATAGTGGTTCCAACGAAACGCACAATACCCTGGCAGAGATTCACCATTTCCGGGTAACTCACCCAATAAGGAGAAGGAATTAAGACTTCATCCTCTTTATCTATCAGGGCGAATAGCGTGTTGAATATGCTATGTTTAGCACCGTTAGATACTACTATTTGACTCGGGCTGTATATAAGATTATTGTCTTTTTTGAATTTTTTGCAGATCGCTTCTTTTAACTCGGGGATTCCTGTAATCGGTGTATATTTGGTGAAGCCCTCTTTGATCGCTTGATAGGCCTTTTCTTTGATAAAATCAGGGGTATCAAAGTCCGGCTCGCCGGCTGCCAAATTTACTATATCCTTGCCTTCTTTTTTGAGTTTTTTTGCCTTAGAAGTTATAGCGAAGGTTTGGGAAGGGTTGATTGAATTTAAACGTTCCGCAAGCCTGGTCTCTACTCGCATAAAGATTCTCCTTTATTTATAGGGAATCTCTTTCCTTTTGAAAGATATTTTTCAGTCTTCCCAAAAATCGCTTGGTAGGTTTTTTCGTTTTTTCTGCGCGGAGCTTCTCTTTTACTGCCACTTTGGCTTTAGGTTTTATCTCCTCAGATTTTTTCTCTTCAGGTTTCTTAGTCTCGGGTTTTCCGGCTTTCTTTTCCTCTGCGCTTCCCTTGACCTTTGTTTCTTCAGCAGGCGTTTCGGATTTGGCGATTTTCTTCTTTTTAGGTTTCTTAATCAACTCCTGATTAATCTCAGTCAGCTCAAAGATCGCTAATTCAGAATCATCTCCTCTCCTGCGGCCTAACTTGATGATCCTGGTGTATCCGCCGATTCGGTCTTTAAATTTTGGGCCGATATCATTAAAAAGCCTGTTGACTAATCCGTGGTCATTATCTAATATGCTTGCGGCTTTTCTTTTTGCACTGAGGGTATTACGTTTGGCCAGAGTAATTAATGCTTCGATCATTGGCCGAGCCGCCTTAGCCCTAGTTACCGAAGTTCTCATCCTTTGCTGAATCAGCATGTTTCTCGACATACTCTTTAAGGTAGCCTTACGCCAGCTGGTAAATCTGTTAAGCTTATGCCTCGATTTTCTATGTCTCATCGTTTTTAAGCTTTCTTCATTTTCTTTTGGTCAACCTGCATGCCCAAGGTTAATCCCATCCCGATAATCAAGCTTTTAATTTCGTTCAGTGATTTCTTGCCGAAATTCTTAAAACTGAGCATCTCATCCTCCGACATTTTTACTAGATCAGCGATTATTTTAATCCCGGCTTCCCTTAAACAATTAGAGCTTCTTACAGATAACTCGAGCTCAGAGATAGGTAACCTTAGTTTTTCATAGAGAACAAGCTCTTCTTTGCTCATCTCCGGTTCTTCCTCTTCAATATCTTCGGGCATTTGGCCGAAATTTACGAAGATATCCAGGTGTCGCTGCAGTATATTTGAGGCGTATAGAAGCGCATCTTTCGGGGAAATTGCACCACTTGTCCAGATATCCAGGATAAGCTTATCGTAATCCGTTCTCTGCCCGACTCGCGTATTCTCTACGAAGAAGTTCACTTTCTTTACCGGAGTAAAGATAGAATCTATCGGAATCACACCGATGGCTTTTTCTTCCTTTTTGTTTGCTTCCGCAGAAACATACCCTCTTCCTCTTGCTACTTCCATCTCAATATTTAGTTTAACATCTTTGGTAAGTGTGGCGATATGAAGATCAGGATTTATTATTTCTATTGTTTCGTCGACTTCGATATCTTTCGCCTTTACCTCACCTTTGGTGGCCCTCTTTAGGTAAATTGTTTTAGGTATCTTGGAGTGAGAGTTTAATAGCAGGG
>JAHIZC010000165.1 GCA_018814745.1 Candidatus Omnitrophota bacterium | reverse complement strand
TTTAATTAAAGGAATGTTCTTTGCAATATTAAAAGCCGTACCGTGCAACGGAGAAGTCCTGATAAAAGGCAGGCCGAGAGTGATATTTACCCCGCCTTCTCGATCAAGCAGCTTTAGCGGTATCAATGCCTGATCATGATAGGCGGCGATCACGCAATCATAAAATTGATCCCTTGTTTTACAAACCGCCAGATCTGCCGAAATCGGCCCGACTATATTGAACTTAAACTTATCATTAATCTTTTTTACGACCGGCGCGATCAGGTTGTTCTCTTCTCTTCCGATCAAACCATTATCAGAGGCATGAGGATTAAGGCCGCAAAGTACGATCCTGGGGTTTTTTAGAGCGAAGTTTTTTTTCAGGAATTCGTGCGTTAAGAGAATTGTCTTATAAATCGACTGCTGGTTTAATGATAGAGAGACATTTTTTAAAGGAAGGTGCCTGGTGAGTAGCGAGAATTTAATCTTTTTATTTAAGAGCATCATCGCAAAATCTTTGCTATCTGTTTTCTCGGCTAAGTATTCCGTATGGCCGGAGTATTTAAATCCGGCTAGATTTATTGATTCTTTTGAGATCGGAGAGGTGACCAGGCAGTCTATTTCTTTTTGCTTAATTAGCTCTAGGGCTTTATCTAAATATTCCATCGAAGCTTTACCGTATGCCGCTTTTATTTTACCAAATGCAAATCCTTTTCGTGGGACATTCTGAAGATCGATTAACCGCACTCCGGCCGTAAGTCGTAAGTTATAAGTCGTAAGTTTATTCAATAGCCAACGGTCGCCGATAATAGTAAAATCTGCCAGGCCTTTTAATTTTTTTAATGCTTTTAAGGTGGCCGCAGGGCCGATACCGGAAGGGTCACCCATGGTAAGGCCGACCCTGACCTTAGAGGATTTTGATATAGGATTTTTCTTTGAGTTCATCTAACCACTTCAACATGGATTCCTGCATCTTTGTTTCGAATAAGTAGAGTTTTATTTGATCCTGAACCTCTGCTAAGTTCAGTTTTCTGGAAGGAATGATCTGATTAAGCCGGAAGATATAGTATTTGCCTTCGTGATGGATTAATTTAGACCTCTCTCCTGTTTTTAGATTAAAAACTTCCCTGCTAATCTCTTCGCTAAGCTCTCTCTCGATAACCTCCAGGCTATCAATACTAAGAGAGTGCTCTCCTACAATATCTTCCAGTGGCTTAGGGCTATTTAAATCCAAGGTTATTTTATTCGCCAGGGCGCCGGAGCCGACGATCACCACATCCACCTTCCTTATTTCTTCGGCATTGAATTTTCCGATATTCTGATTATAGAAAGCGGTTATCTCCTTAGGGGTAATCATAATATTCCGGCGTACTGCATGTTCAATGATACCATGCATAAGAAGTTGTTCTCTGATCTTTGTTTCTAAATCTGCCTGAGTCAGGCCTCTGATCAGTAGATCTGCCTGAAAACCATTATCCGTAGCATATCTACTTCGAATATCATTGATTCTCGCTCTGATTCTGCTTTCATCTACTGAAAGCTCATTCTTTTTGGCTTCCTGCAAGACTAACTTGTCTTCAATCAACTTATTCAGCAGATCTTTTTTCATCGACTGAACTCTCTCCTCTAAGGCACTCCCCTCAAATTCAGGCGATAATTGCAGGCGCATAAAATTAATAAAATCATTAAGGTCCTTTTGAGTAATCGCTTCGGAATTGACGATAGCGATTATTTTACTCTCCGCAAAAAGACAGCAAGGCATAGAAAAACCAAATAGCAGATAGAAAATAGCTAGCCTACAAATAAATGTTTTAATCCTGCGCATGATAATTACCTCTGGGTTCGTTATTGAGAACTTTTTTTAAGCTGCCCACTGTTTCCTTTAAAAGCCTGCAGTATAGATCAAATCCCACAGCCGCGATAAAACCGTGTTGCTGCATGCCAAGGAGATTTCCTGCTCCTCTAATTTCCAGATCCTCCATGGCGATTTTAAATCCTGCTCCCAAATGCGAGTATTCCTGGATTGCGGCCATTCTTTTTCTGGCATCCTTATTGAGCGTCTGATTTTTAGGTACCATCAAATAGGCATAAGCCGGCCTGTTAAATCTACCGACCCTACCCCTGAGTTGATGTAGATTAGCAAGCCCGAAATTATAAGAATTATTCACAATGATCGTATTAGCATTTGGGACATCTATACCGGATTCAATAATTACCGTACAAATCAGGCAATCGATCTTGGCATCGAGAAAATCACACATCACCGCTTCTAAATCCCGGGAGGGCATCTGCCCGTGAGCTATCGCTAATCTCACCGTAGATGGCAGGATTCTCTTTAGCTTCTCCTTGATTTTTTCAATATCGTAAACCCGGTTATGCAAGAAAAAAACCTGGCCTTTACGATTATACTCCCTGAGAATCGCCTGCCGGATTAAATCTTCATCATATTCTACCACAACCGTCTTTATTGGCAATCTATTTTGAGGCGGTGTATTGATCACTGAGAAATCTTTAGCGCCCATCAGGCTCATATAAAGTGTCCTTGGTATCGGAGTTGCGGTCAAGGTTAAGACATCGGTAGCAAGCCTTAACTGTTTCAACTTTTCCTTATGCCTTACTCCAAAGCGCTGTTCTTCGTCGATCACTACCAGCCCCAAATCCTTAAAATTAACATCATCAGATAAAAGCCTATGCGTCCCGATTACAATATCGACTCTACCCTGAGAGATATCTTCCACGATTTTCTTCTGCTCAGCACTTGTTTTAAAGCGGCAGAGCAACTGTAAATTGATTGGGAAATCCTTAAGGCGCGAACTGAAATTGTGATAATGCTGTTCTGCTAAAATTGTAGTAGGAACAAGATAGGCAACCTGTTTATTATCCATCACCGCCTTAAACGCTGCCCGCATAGCTACCTCTGTCTTTCCATATCCAACGTCACCGCAGAGCAGCCTATCCATAGGCTTTATTGACTCCATATCTTTTTTTACCTGAGAATTAGCGCTTGCCTGATCAAGAGTCTCCTGGTAAGGAAAAGTCTTCTCAAATTGCTCCTGCCAATCAGAGTCAGCGGAGTAAGCGAAACCTTTGCTACTTAAGCGCATCGCCTGTAGAGAAAGTAGCTCCCAGGCAAGCTTCTGAATCGCCTTTCTCGTCTTGTTTTTCGTTCTCTGCCATTGGCGAGTACCTAATCTATAAAGTTTCGGCCTCCTTATCTGGAAAGCGATATATTTTTGCACCATATGCATCTGGTCAACCGGGACATAAAGCTTCTCGCCTAGGTCATACTCGATAACCAAGTGGTCTTTGGATTGATCTTTGATTTTTATTTTCTCTAACCCCCTGAATCTTCCAATACCATAAAGATTGTGTACGACGTAATCACCGATATCAAGATCAATGTAATTTGAAAGAGGGAATTCTTCTTTAAAGGGTATGGTTTTAGGGGAATGGGACTTTTTGATTGGCAGGACGATGATGATTTTATGTTCCCACAACGGTTTACCGGTCTCTGTATTAAATGATTTAACCGAGATGATCTGATCACCGGAGAGCTCAATACGCACCGGAAGCTGGAAAGCAAAAGGGAATACGTCTATGATTCCGCCTCTTCTAGCGAAATCTCCTTCTTCGGCTACGCCATCCTCTCTTCTGTAACCAAACTCCAGAAGATCGGCGAGCAACTGATCTAGTTTGACCGTTAATCCGAGATATATTTTTAAAGACCTGAACATCGATAGTTTTCTCTATTGTTTTTTATTTTGTATGTTTACGGCTTAAGAGAAGAACTAAAGGAGAGGCAATATAGATAGTAGAGTAAATCCCAGAGATAAAACCTACGATCAGAGTAAAGGCAAAGTTACTCAGTACTTCTCCGCCGTAGAAGAATATAGCCACAACTACCAAAAGGGTAGCAAAAGTAGTCAGCACTGTCCTGCCCAGCGTTTGATTTACGCTTAGATTTATTAATTCCCTAAGGCCAAGCCTCCTGAAATTACGCGTATTCTCTCTTACCCTGTCATAAATAACAATCGTATCATTAATCGAATAGCCGGCGATTGTCAAAAAGGCCGTAACGATCAGAAGGTCGATCTGCCTTCCGGTAAAAAGCAGAAATCCTAAAGCAATGAATACGTCATGGAGAAGCGCGACCACACCTGCCACGGCAAAATTAACGTGCTTAAACCTAAAGGCGACATAAATCAAGATTCCAATCATTGCCCAAATCAAAGCTTTTAAGGCTTTAGTCTGTAAATATTTTCCTGCTACCGGGCCTACTCGTTCCACTCTTAAAGTCTGGATCTCTTGATCAGGAAAAGTCTGTTTTAACTTATTGGTCAAGAACGTATTTTTATCCTCAGTAGTCCTAATTAATATAATCCTCGGGTCTTCTTTGAATTGTTGTATTGAGCCTTCAGCCAACCCGATTTGCTTAAGCACACTGCGCACTTCATCGACCTGAGGTGCGGTTCTAAAACTATATTCCTGTAGTTGTCCTCCGGCAAAATCAATACCAAAAGCATCCTTGCCCTTATTGAAATATAAAAATAGTCCGCTGATGATAATAATCGTAGATAAGGCGTAAAAAATTCTTCTCTTGCTGATGAAATCTAATTTAGTCTCTTTGAAGAGCCTGAGCATAGGCAGCCGATTCTTTAACAACTTCAAGCTTATTAACATCTCAAAGATGGTACGAGTAACCACAATAGAAGTAAATAAACTAGAGATTAAGCCGATGGTTAAAGTTACGGCAAACCCTCTGATAGAACCGGTGCCAAATTGAAATAACAAAAAGGCGGCGATCAAAGTGGTTATATTAGTATCTAAGATTGCGCTGAATGCTTTACCGTAACCGTTGGCGATAGCTGCAGTCAAGTTTTTTCCTGTATTTATCTCTTCCCTGATGCGTTCATAGATCAGGACATTGGCGTCCACTGCCATGCCTAAAGACAATACGATACCTGCGATTCCGGGTAAGGTCAAAGTGGCAGAGACACCAGGAAAGAGTACCGGCAAGATACCTAATCCGCCTAAGATCATCAGCAGATTAAGTGCTAACGCCAAGTTGCAGATTACGCCTGCTAAAAGATAATAAATCATCATAAAACTGCAAACTGACACGCCGCCGATAATTAGAGCTTTAATGCCTCTGTTGATCGAATCCTCTCCCAGTAAAGGGCCGATTGTTCTCTCTTCTTCGATATGCATCGGTGCAGGCAAGGCTCCGACCCTCAAGATTAAGGCTAGATCCTGCGCTTCATCGATCGCAAATCGCCCGGAAATTATCGCTTCGCCGCTTGGTATTGCTTCCCGTATTCTCGGTGCCGACTGCACCTTCCCGTCTAAAACAATTGCTAATCTCTTACCTACGTTCTCTGCAGTAAGCTTAGCGAATTCTTTTGCTCCTTCGGGATTGAAATTTAAAGCCACGATTGCCTCGTTAAATTCACTCTGATCAAATTTTACACTAGCATTAACCAGTGCATCTCCGGTCAAGACCGCTTTCTTTTCCAGCAATACCGGTTCGCTATCTTCCTTCTCGATATATTTAAGCTCAAACCCCTCAGGAATAACGCCTTCTTGAGCCTGCTTTAATTTTTCGATATCAGAAGATACCAGCTTAAACTCTAGCATCGCAGTCTTACCGATAATATCCAAAGCCCTTTCTCTATCGGTTACGCCAGGTAATTGTATTACGATCTCATCCTCACCCTGTCTTTGGATGGAAGGTTCTCGTACGCCAAATTCATCGATCCTGTTTCTGATTATCTCGACTGCCCGGTCAGCTGCATCCCTTCTCTGCTCATCATCTAAATGGCCGGTATCCACTTTTAAGAGCAGATGCATCCCGCCCTTGAGATCCAACCCTAGATTAATCCTCTTATCCAAAGGAAACGCAAAGTAAGCGCAAATCCCCAAGATTGACAAAATCAGTACCAGTTTTTTAATTACTTGTCTTCCCATATTTGTCTGCTTTTAAGAAATTATTGAACTTTTTTAAAAGCAATAGATTTTTTTTCGATTTCTATCTTTACATTATCGTCGATCCGTAAAATCACGGTCTTATCCTTTACATTAATCACAGTCCCGTGAATCCCGCTGGAAGTGACTACCTGATCGTTTTTGTTTAGCTCACTGAGCATCGCTTTGTGCTCTTTTTCTCTCTGTTTTTGCGGACGGATAAGTAAAAAGTAAAAAATCACAAAGATCAGTATGAGAGG
>JAHIZC010000164.1 GCA_018814745.1 Candidatus Omnitrophota bacterium | reverse complement strand
TCCAAGTCAGTGACCGGGAAGTAATCGAGCTGATCGAAAGCTACCCCTTCTTCAGCCGCAACGGCATTTTTGATAATCGCATATATAACGAATCCCTTCAGTACCTCTTCAGAACTCAACCTCGCGCCTTTGAAGAACAAACCCGTCAAAATATAAACCTGAGCAGACTCTTCAATCAGGTGACAAAGAATGTACGTCTCGAGGAAGAAGAGGTCAGGGAAGAATATGAAAGAATGAACGAAGAGATAAGTATCGATTATATTGCCGCTCTGCCTTCTGAATTTAGGAAAAATATAGAGGCCTCTGATAATGATCTTGTTGAATATTTCAAAAATAACTCAGTGAAATTCAAGCGCGCTCCTTCCTTTAATCTTGATTATCTCAAGGTCAATTCAGAAGATACGGCCAAAGAATTAATGCAGCGCTTGAGCAAGAATAAAGATCTTCATCAGGCAGCCGAAGAAATGGAGATTGATATAAACGAAACCGGGCTCTTCACCCAGATAGACCCGATACCGGGAATCGGCTGGGCCCCGAAGGTCACAGAGCTAATCGCGGGATTAGAAGCCGGAGAAATTTCACCACCCGTGAAAGTAGATCAGGATTACTATTTTCTAAGGCTAAAAGAAAAAAAGAGTGCTTTTATACCTGACTTAGAGGAGATAAAAGATAAAGTGAAGGAGAAATTTATCGATGATCAAGCTAAAAATTTAGCTAGAGAAAAAATCGATCTTTCTTTCAAGGAATTGCAGAAACTATATGAACAAAATCCTAAATCGGCGAATTTCGATAAAGTAGCGAAAACTTATGGCCTAATATCGGACTCAACCAATACTTTTAAATTCGGAAGTTATATCGAGGAAATCGGCGGTTCGGATAATTTCTGGCTGACAGCCAGAGAATTAAAAGACGGACGTTTTAGCGAGATCATCAACATACCAACGGGTTTTTATATTATTAAACTTAAATCCATGATTACAATTGATGAAGAGAAATTTAAAGAAGAAAAAGAGGAATTCAGCGGCAAATTACTAATGCAAAAGAAACTGGAATATTTTAACGGCTTTACAACAAACTTAAAAAGAAAGATTCAAGGAAGTTTTTAACTTACCTTTATGCAATTCACGGGGCACTGCTCAGCTATCTCTGCTAAATTGTGCTCTGTGCACGCTTGTGCTTTGAGGTGTGCGAGGCCGTCGCCCTGAACCTCAAACACTTCCGGACAAGACTCCTCACACAAACCACAACCAACACAAGTCGCACTATCAATGATTACCTTAACCATTTCTTGTTATCCTCCTTGCCCACAAGGACACACCCGCGCAATACCACATAAGCGCGGGGTGGTTACCTTTCCAATAGGTTCTCGAACATCTCTTCATGAGTAATCTCTTCAGATAATATATGAGCGACTAATTGATAGGTGTTGTGGTCCTTACCCATAGTTTTCTTTGCGATTTTATTGTACACCTCGATTGCACCAGCTTCTGCCTCAGCAACGACTCGAATCATCCGGTTGATATCCGCGGTATTCTTCGGCGGCATAAGATACGGAGCATTAGCATTCTTCTCCAGCTCCATAGGATCGGCGATCGGCACATCGCCTAATTTAGTAATTAAATCTGCTAATTCCTCTGCATGTTCTAATTCATCCTTGGCAATTTTTTCCAACATCTCTTTCATGTCCTCGTATGCCTTTCCCGAGACTACCTGCGCCATATACCAATAGAGATAAAACGCCAACCATTCATCTGCGTAGGCCTTGTTTAAATCCTTTACCAGGTCTTTAAGGCTTAAATCTGCGATTGCTCTTGCTTGTTTGCCCATTCTAACCCCTCCCTTCTAATTACTTTACTGCGTCTGGACTTTGAGTCCGTACTTCTCTATATTATTATTTGCTATCTCTTGAACCTTCTTTAATTCCTCAGGATTCTTTAATATATGCTTAAATCTTCCCTGAACCTTAAGATATTCTTCAACCGGCTTAGGCACAATCTGCCTCTTAGAAACAAGTACACCATTCTCATATTCAACTAAAGGATACAGTCCGGTTTCAACCGCTAACTTCGCCACATCCAGCGTCTTACCTGATTCATGGCGCCAGCCTAACGGGCAGGGAACATGTATCTGAATATATTTCGGGCCTTTGATCGATATTGCTTTTTTCACCTTGCGCTGTATATCCCGGGGAAATCCGGCTGAAGACGTAGCTACATAAGGTATACCGTGTGCTAAGACAATATCAATCATAGGTTTTTTGGGGTGAATATTTCCGATGGAGACCGTCCCCGGGGGACTGGTGGTTGTATTTGCACCATAAGGAGTTAGTCCACTTCTCTGTATACCAGTATTCTCATAGGCCTCATTATCATAACAGACATAAAGCACATCATGGCCTCTTTCTAACATTCCTGATAAAGCCTGCAAGCCGATATCAGCAGTGCCACCATCACCTGCCTGGGCAATCACATTAACAGTATCTTTTTTACCTAAATATTTTAAAGCGGCTTCAACACCGGAAGCAACTGCCGCGGCATTCTCAAAGAGAGAGTGTATCCAGGGAACACCCCAGGCAGATTCCGGAAAACCTGTGGTAAATACCTCCAGGCAGCCGGTGTTATTAGCAATTATTGTATTTTCTCCTGCGGCCTCAATCACCAAACGCGCAGCAATCGCCTGTCCGCATCCGGCACAAGCAGTATGGCCTGATTTAAATAATGGCCTATTCTCCATATTCATCCTTAATCAATTCCGGTTTTAGATCAATAAACTCTAAAGCTATCTCTTTCGTATTAAGCTTCTTAAATATCTCTTTTATTGACTGCTCGGTTATATCCCTGCCACCCAAGCCGGCTACAAAACTGCTGATTACTTTAGGAGACTTCTTCTTATTGAAGAAACAAGCTCTGAGCTCAACAGCTAAAGGAGCATAGGCGCCTAAAGATACTGCTTTTTCTAATACCGCCACCTTAGGAATATTCTTCAGCGCCTCAAAGACGCGTGTATAAGGAAACGGCCTAAAAGTTATGATCTTAAGTAAGCCGACTTTCTTGCCCTTCTCTCTTAACCCATCCACTACTTCCTTAACCGTGCCACAAACCGACCCCATGGCTACGATTACTTTTTCAGCGTCTTTAGTCTTGTACTCCTCCACTAAACAATCCTTATAATCCCGGCCAAAGACACTGCTGAATTCTCCAGCAACCTTGGGAATTAACTTAAGCGTCTGCTCTAATGTTTCCTGAATAGCGTAACGCGTCTCCATATAATAACCCGGGTCTGCCAGTAAACCCATGCTGATCGGCTCAGCAGGGTCTAATTTATATAACGGATTGTAAGGCGGAAGAAACTTATCTACTTGTCCCTGCTCGGGCATATCTATTGCCTCCATGCCGTGTGTGAGAATAAATCCATCCATACAGACCATCACCGGAAGCATTACGGATTTGTCTTCTGCGATGCGATAGGCGATGAGATGAAAATCGGCTGCCTCCTGATTATTCTCTGCGTAGATCTGAATCCATCCGGAGTCGCGTAAAGCCATGGAATCCTGTTGATCATTCCATATATTAATCGGAGCGGAAATCGCCCGATTAGCGCAGGTGAGCACTACCGGCATGCGCATTCCAGAAATATTAAAAATTACCTCTCCCATCAAAAGAAGCCCCTGAGAACTGGTAGCGGTAAAAACCCTTACCCCCGTAGCTACCGCGCCTAAGACAACAGAAGCTGCCGAATGCTCACTTTCCACATTGATGAATTGCGAGACCAACTCTCCGTCAGCTACCATTTTAGCTAACTCTTCTACGATATGAGTTTGAGGCGTGATCGGATAAGCAGAGATCACTCCCGGTTTACATAGCTTAACTATTTCAGCAACTACTCTGGAACCCTCTAAGAACTGCTTCACTTCTTCTCTCCTTGTAACTCTCCCAGTTTCGTCTCTTCCTTTACCATCTCAATATCTTGCTTGGGGCAGATCAAAGCGCATAGGCTGCATCCTTTACAATAATTGTAGTCGGTGTGATAAGTATTCTTCTCTTTTCCGGATACGCATCCCTCCGGGCAGATAAAAACACACATCTTGCAGGCGATACAGTTCTTCTGGAGATATTTAGGCTTAGACTCTATCCTCCAGGAGCCTGTTTTATCACACTTTACTTTCTTTGATTTTACGATTAACGGCCCGAACATGCTTTATTTAAGATTTTTGACAAACTCAAAACCCTGTTTAACTGCTTCAATATTACCCTCCTGGACCTTACCGGAAAATCTAAGCTTCACTACCTCAAGGATAGTATCTAATTTTAGCTCACCGCTTGCTGCGGCAAAGGCACCGATTAAGGTAGTATTAGCCAGAGGCTTTCCGATGGTCTTTAAGGCGATCTCATTAGCCGGAACCACAAGAACCTTCTGTCCTGCCTTTAACTTAGGCATTTCCAGGTCATCTTTCCCGTTAACTACGGCAATACCATCATCTTTTAAGCCTGAGAAACAATTGTATCCGCGCATCAGCGTGGGGTCTACCACGATAACAAAGTTAGGCTCATAGACCTGGCTTCTCAGGCGCACTGGCTTAGAGTCTACCCGCAAGAAGGCGTTCATCGGAGCCCCCATCCTAGCCGCCCCGAAATGCGGAAAGGCATAAGGGTATTTTCCTTCTTTAAAATAAGAAAAACCAATTAAAGCTGCTGTAGTAATTGCGCCTTGGCCTGCGCGGGCATGGATACGTATCTCTTTCATGAGGATTTATATGATATAATCTTTGGCTTGATTTGTCAAATAGTTTATTTTTGCTTAAGATTTCTTAATCAGTGAGGAGGTCTGAGAGAGAAGTTCGAAGACTTCCTGGGCCCTGCCGGGATCAAATGTACCTAGTCCGCAACTGGGGCTAAGTATCAAGCTATCAAGCAATACATTCTTGTCCAGCCCTTTTTTCCTCAGTTGATCAATTCCTCCCCTGATCTTCTTCATCAGAAGATCAGGGGTTACCTCCTGAGAAAATGACTGAGTTGGCACTATCCCCCAACAAAGAATTCACCCGCGGCTCGTAAATTCCTTAAGATTGTCGGCATAGAGCATTACTCTATCCAGGTATTCAAAAGCATCAAAACTAATCATATCTATTGTTTTAACTTCAGTGAATATGGACCAATCGGTATTGCCGCAGCAATGCAAGCCTATAAGTACATCCCCGGATTGTTTTATCCCCTCTGTCATCTCCCTTAAGGCTCCCACTACATCTGCCCTGTTCAGAGGAGTGTACGCTGAACCAAAACAGCCTAGATACGGCTCGTCGATAAAAAGGATAAGTTTTTTACCGAATCCCTGAAAAAGTTTGATCTGCCAGAGGGACTTCGCTACCAGCGCCTTTACAATCGCCTGCATCAGTACCGGATTATACAAGAGCGCATTTCCCGTATCATCCTTTACGCTGGCGGCAAAAGTAAACGGCCCGGTAACCTGGCATTTGATAAACTGCACATCCTTAAGGTTAGAACTTTTCAGTCTCTGGTAGAATTTATGCAGCCCGGAAGCGAATTCTGCGCTGATCTTAAAATGTTCTATATCATTGTTGATTATCTTCTCATAAAATTCCTCAAGCCGGCAGTCCCCTGCTCCGGCACTGTCAAACTTAAGCCCGTCTTGATCAGATTTTAGAAAAGGAATATTCTCGCTGAATTGAGCAACCATCCCCTCTCTGCGATCTCGTTTTGGCAGCTGCGGCCAGAATGGAGCATGGGGAATGTATTGAAAAATTAAATCCAGCGCTGCCTCCGCATCCTTATGCGGCAGACTGCCTATTCCTGTCGCTAAACCTTTTAATTTCATCTCTTACCTTCCAATTTATTATAAGTTGCTTCTACTCAATTTTCAAGATTAGAAACCGAGTTTCTCATCTATCATGATCACTTTTAATCTATCCGGCGCAACCTCTGCCTCTATGGTCAAAATCTGACAGCACATTCTCTTATATTCCGGAAAGAGGCAGACATCTTTACGGCAGATACCATCTTTAAAACACGGAGTAACCCAATCCAGGCGTTTACAATTAAGCGGCGTAGCATACTCTCTTGAACGCTTCAATGCTTCCTCTATATTAGGAGTGATCTTATTGATGCCGCAAACCACAATCACCTTTCCGGCATTTGCAATACCGGCTATACGATGGCCGTAACCGCTAAAAAATACCAATTCTCCTTCTCTGGAGAGCGCATTCGCACTAGTCAGATAATAATCAGCCTGGGCACCCTGTTTTCTTAATTTTAGGCTCTCTTCTCTGCTGATGCCGGATTTATACTGATTAAAGACCTTATTACCCCTGGATTCCAGAAGCTTTACAATACCTAATTGATCCAAGGTAACCGAACCGGAGATCCCCACCGAGGCAGAGCTGGGGATAATCTCTAAGATTTTTTTTACTGCCTGATCCTTGCTCTTAACAAAGAGGCCGCTGATATTTCTCTTCTGCCAATTTTTAATCAGATTATCCATTTACACTGTTAGAGAAAGGGAACATCCATCTTCACTCTAAAATTAACTCTTTATAATTATTTTGGGGGAAATAACTGCTCTGAAATACAATCTTTCCTTTTTTATTGATCAGGATATAGGTGGGAATACCAAAAATCCCGAATGAGTTTGAAACATAGGAATCTCTATCTAAAAGCGTACTCACGGTCAAATTATATTTTTCTACGGCATTAGCGACTTTGTAATCAGCTTCTCCGACATTTATCGAAAGCAGCTCTAACCCCG
>JAHIZC010000163.1 GCA_018814745.1 Candidatus Omnitrophota bacterium | reverse complement strand
AGATTCCAGGCGATCCTTCCGATAAAAGGTAAAATCTTAAATGTGGAGAAGGCCAGGTTGGATAAGATTTTATCCAACGAAGAAGTGCGCACGATCATTACCGCGCTGGGAACCGGCGTTGGGGATGAATTTTCTCTTGAAAAACTGCGCTATCATAAAGTAATACTTATGGCTGATGCCGACAGCCTTACAGGTTCACAGCCAATAATGCTTTTCGATTCCCAGAAAAGAAGCCTGCTCTTTACTAAAATCGGCGATTTTGTGGAAACCTGCTTTGAACCCAGGCGGTATTTGGTTTTGAGCCTTAATACATCTGGGCCTAGATCAGAATGGCGGCGCATTCAAGATGTAGTAAAGCACCCCAAACGCACAGAGATTTTTAGAATTAAGACCCAGAACGGCTATACAATAGAAACCACTTCTTGCCACAGTCTCTATGTTTGGGAAAATCAACAATGTGCGCTTAAAGAAAGCAAGAAAATTAAATCCGGAGATATTTTAATTCTGCCCTTACGTTTGATGCGGCAAGATCAAGATCTTAAGATAGACCTGAAGAAATTATTAGCACAAAATCAACATAACAAAGAGATATCTGTGCGGCTAAGCAAGGATCTGCTTTCTAATATTCCGGAGGAAGCCCGCATTGAGCTAGAGATAGGGTGCTGGCGCCAAATGCAAGGCAGGCGGGAATCCACAGGCATTTCCAGACGGAAAATGGAGCAATTGGTAAAAGTGAACACAGGCGCAATTCAACAATGGGAGATAAAGATAGATAATGTCATGCCGCAATACGGCAAATTGCAATCTTATCTGGGCTTAATTGACCAGGGGCTAAGCGAATTCAATTATTATGTCCATCTGCCGATAAAGCATTGGCGGGGAGAAGGCATAAATAACGGGATTAAATTTTTCTTAGATAACCACACACGCGAAATTAAAACCGAATTTGCGCTTGATGAAAAATTAGCTTATTTATTAGGGTGGTATTTGGGGGACGGCTGCGCGAGTTTTATAAAGGGAAGCCCCAATAGATTTATTATTTGTATCGGGAAAGCAAAAGAAATACAGTATGTTTATAATTTGATTGAGGTAATCCGGGAGTTGTTGGGTGCTAAGGCTGTGCTTGACCACAGAAAAGACGGCACCCAGATACATTTTCATTCTTATGCTTTTAAGTTGCTGCTGGGGCATTTTGGGCTGCTTCATAAAAAAGCGCACGAAAAATTTATCCCGGATGAGTTTTATAATACTAAGGAACCCGTGCAAAGAGCACTTTTGCGCGGCCTATTGCAAAGTGATGGCTATATTACGGTAGGTAAAAGCAAAAATAAACGATTTGGCGACCGCAAAGTAGTCGGTATTTGCACAGCATCATTGCGCCTTGCACAGAACCTAATTTATATTTTTAGGCAATTAGGCATATTCCCGTCGATAAGTAGGGCATGGTCAAAACCGCATATATATAAGGGTAAACTAGTTAAATCAAATTATCAAAGGTCCGATGTTTATGTTTCTACAAAAGAGCAAATTTTAGCAATCCAAGATATTTGGCGGGATCATCAGGACGCAGAGAAATTAAAAGGGTGGTTATTATCCAGCCATAAGCGCGGCAGATGGGGCAAGCCCCTTATTCCCATAAGCAAAGATTTTATCGGACTGCGCGTTAATTCAATAGAGAAAGCCAAGTGTCCGGATAAATATGTTTATGACCTTTCGGTAGAAGGCAATCAAAACTTCGTGGCAGGCGAAGGGGGTATGGTTTGCCATAATACAGACGGATCGCATATACGTACCCTGCTTTTGACCTTATTATTTCGCCAGATGCCCAAGCTGATAGAAGAAGGCTATGTATATATTGCTCGGCCGCCCCTGTTTAAGATAAAGCGGGGCCAGCGCGAGGAGTATATCCAGACCGAAGAAGAGATGGATGAGATGCTGCTTGAGCTCGGCAGAGAGGGCCATTCTTTCACGCGGCTCAAAGACAAGCGTACTTTTACGGACAATCAATTCAAGGATCTCTTGGACCGGCTGGTGGAGCTGGATAAAATAGCCAATACTTTAGAGAAAAGGGGAGTAAAATTCTCAAATTACCTTGATTTTATGCACCCTAAGACCAAAAAAATGCCCATTTATATGGTAAAAGTGGAGGAAGGATACGAATTTTGCTACTCTGATAAAGAATTAGCCAGCCTTACGAGCAAGGCAGGCAAGGGGGTTGAGCTGGATGTTTTGGAAATTTTTGAAGCGCAGGACCTTGAACGGGTTATAGCTAAGATCAGCAAATTAGGTCTGGATATTGCCACGTATGCAGGAGAGCCGGTT
>JAHIZC010000162.1 GCA_018814745.1 Candidatus Omnitrophota bacterium | reverse complement strand
TAAAAAGGCTCATCCTTTGACCTCCTGTAAGTTGGTTAATGTGCCACAACACACATATTTTACAGGGTTTTACGAGGATGAGTCAAGTAAAATATTGTTGCAATGCATTGATATGTCGTAAGTTACAGTTTTTCACGAGTTACATAAAAACTTTTTTTGAAAATAGTTAAAATTTAACAAAGTGGTGATACGGAGTAGGAAAGGTTCTGCGAAGCTCTACCGGCTATTGGTTGTTGAAGAGCGAAGCAGACCCGCTCCATTCTTCTTCGCCCTTCAACATCTAAAATGATGGTAGGGCTACGAAGAAATTGATTATACGGAGTAGGAAAGGTTCTGCGAAGCTCTACCGGCTATTGGTTGTTGAAGAGCGAAGCAGACCCGCTCCAGTTAAGTGAGGACATAACTTATCTGTCTGAACTTACCCCGCCCTTTTGGCGAGGATAAGATTAATAGTTTGATTCCGCCAAAAGAGCGGGGTTAAATTCGCGCATATAACTTACGTTCACTTGAGTTCCGTAAGTTATGCGCTCATTTAAAAAGGAGAAACGAAATGCAGATCACGGATTTTATGTCAAAGAAAGCCATCATTACAGATATCAAGTCTACCAAAAAAGCAGATGTGATTAAAGAGTTGGTAGACGCTTTAATTAATGCCGGAGATGTAGAGAAGCGCTACCGAAATAAAATTATCGAAGCACTAATGGCAAGGGAATCGCTAGGTTCGACTGCGATCGGCCAGGGGATAGCTATTCCGCACGCAAAAGCAGACTGCGTGGGTAAGTTGGTAGCAGCTTTCGGGCTCTCTAAAAAGGGGGTTGATTTCGATTCTCTGGACGGAGAATCGATCTATATATTCTTTCTATTGTTAGCCCCTCAGGATTCTGCCGGGCCTCATCTTAAAGCCTTGGCGAGAATTTCCCGGCTGCTTAAGGACAAATATTTTCGTGATACCCTTAGGGCCTGTGAAGATGAAAAGTCGATTATAAAGACGATTACTGAAGAAGATCAGAAGAAGCTTTAGGATAATCAAGGCTAGCTGCGAGTATTATAATGAGAGCCAAAATAAGAGATGTTTTTAAATGGTTTTATCCTGGAATAGGCGTAAAGCGCTGGATCGGTTTCAGCGCTTTCGGGGAGATACTTTTAGTCCTGGGGACAGGGTATCTACGAAGCGATCAGTTCTGGGGGATGCAGATCTTAGATGCGATAGTAATAATTTCCGGAATCATAATTTTAATTTTAGGCATCAAGCGTATGGTGCGCTCTTTTATTACGGCATTTGTTCCAACTTCTAGAGGTGCGGAATTAGTTGAACTTCTCTATCAGAAACAACAGCTTGGCAAGGGGCCTAAAATAGTAACTATCGGCGGAGGAACAGGGTTATCGGTTCTCTTAACAGGGCTTAAAGAATATACCTCTAACATTTCAGCGATAGTCACGGTGGCTGATGACGGAGGTTCTTCGGGGAGGTTGAGAGAAGAGTTTGCGATATTGCCTCCGGGGGATATTCGCAATTGCCTGGTTGCTCTAGCTAATGCACCTGCCCTGATGCGCGATTTATTTCAGTTCCGTTTTGATACAAATTCAGAGCTCTCCGGGCACAGCTTCGGGAATCTCTTTATTACGGTAATGACTAAGCTTACCGGAGATTTTGAAAAGGCGATTAAGGAGACGAGTAAAGTATTAGCGCTAAGGGGCCAGGTTATTCCGTCGACACTGAACAATGTGGTGTTGGTCGCTGAACACAAAGATGGCACCACTACTGTGGGTGAGCATAATATTCCCAAGGTACGCCGCCCAATAGCAAAATTGAGTCTCAAGCCCCAGCAGCCGCAGGCAACGCCGGAAGCGATAAAGGCAATAGAGGAGGCAAGGGTGATCATTTTAGGGCCGGGTTCTCTTTATACCAGCATTCTTCCTAATCTTCTGATAAAGGAGATCAAGGAGGCGATAATTTCTTCCGGGGCGATTAAGGTATATGTATGTAATGTGATGACCCAACCCGGGGAGACGGATGACTATAAAGCCTCGGATCATATCAAGTCGTTGATTGAACATACAAGTTCGCGCATCCTCGATTATTGCATTATAAATTCAGGAGAGATCCCGAAAGAGGTACTTGCGCGTTATACCGAAGATAAATCTTATTCCGTAGCTAATGATAGAAAAGATATCGAGAATCTCGGATATCGGGTTATCGAAGAAGACTTAGCGATGGTTGAAGAGAATGTGGTGAGGCATGATTCGACGAAATTAGCCAAGATTATTTTAGCGCTTGCCGAGGAGATCTAAAATGGCTTTGGTTTCAAAAAAATTGACCGTCAAGAATAAACAGGGATTACATGCGCGTCCGGCTGCGTTATTCGTTCAGATCGCCAACAAATATGATTCGCATATAAGTGTTAAACGCGATAAGCAGAAAGTTAACGGAAAATCAATCATGGGGATACTGATGTTGGGTGCAGAAAAAGGGTGTTCGATTACAATCGAAGCGGAAGGGCATGATGCAAGGTCTGCGATTTTAGAGTTAGAAAATATTGTACTTAAAGAGGAAGGGAAATGATTCAGATTAAAGGAATAGCCGCGGCCCCGGGAATCAGAGTCGGTCCGGCGCATAAATTCGGTAAAGAGGAATTCACTGTGCCGAGGAATGAAATCCGAGAGGATGAAATTCCTATTAATATACAGCTCTTTGAGGAAGCCTTGATTAAGACACGCAAGGAAATAATGGAGCTGCAGAAGAGGATCGGCAGCGATATGGGGCAGGAGGAAGCCTTGATATTTGATGCGCATCTTCTGGTTTTAGAGGACCGGATGTTGATCGAAGAGGTGATTTCGCGGTTGAAAAAAGAAAAATTAAACGTTGCCTGCATATTCTCGGAGGTGTTGAAGAAATATACCAGCGTTTTCTCTAATATTGAAGATGAATATCTAAAGGAGCGCATAGTCGATATAAATGACGTGGGCAGGAGGATACTGCGCAATCTTTTAGGGAAGGAGAGAAAGGCGTTTTTAGAGCTTAAAGAAAAAGTAGTGGTGGTAGCACATGACATTTCTCCGTCTGATACGGCGGCGATGCACAAGAAGAAGGTGTTGGCTTTTGTAACTGACATCGGAGGTAAAACCTCTCATACCGCGATCATGGCAAAATCTCTGGAGATACCGGCGGTAGTCGGTATTGAGGGGGCTACAGCGATGATTCATCCGGACGATGTGCTAATAGTTGACGGCAGCATGGGGGTAGTGATTATAAATCCCGACCAGCAGACGCTGGAAAATTACCGCCGGGAGGAACAGAAGTTTGAAGGTGTTTTACAGAAATTTCTTACGGCAAAAGATCTTCCGGCTGTTACCCGTGACGGTAAAACAGTACAGATATATGCGAATATAGAATTACCGGATGAGGTTCCCTCGGTGAAACTGCATGGCGCAAAGGGGATCGGGTTATACCGCACGGAATTTTTCTATATGAACCGCAAGGATCTGCCTACAGAAGAGGAGCACTATCAGGAGTATAAATATGTAGCACAGGAGATGAAGCCGGATCCGGTGGTAATCCGTACGTTGGATCTGGGGGGAGATAAATTTCTCTCTCAATTTGCCATACCTCAGGAGATGCAGCCATTCTTAGGATGGAGAGCGATCAGATTTTGTCTTGCCCGGCCGGAAATATTTAAAGTGCAGTTAAGGGCAATCTTAAGGGCTTCGGTGCACGGTAAGCTTAAACTGATGTATCCAATGATCTCCGGCGTCGAGGAGTTAAGGCAGGCTAATACAATACTTGATCAGGCAAAAAAAGAATTAGAGGATAAAGGATTATCTTATGATAAAGATATGCAGGTTGGGACGATGATCGAGGTTCCTTCCGCCGCTTTGACCGCGGACATATTGGCGAAAGAAACAGACTTTTTCAGCATCGGAACCAATGACCTTATTCAGTATTCCCTGGCCGTAGACCGCGTGAACGAGAAGGTTGCATATCTTTATGAACCTGCGCATCCGGCAGTCCTTAGGATGATCAAGAATATAATTACCGCGGGGCATAAAGAAAAGATTAAAGTGGCGATGTGCGGAGAAATGGCAGGTGAGCCGGGTCTGGTGTTAATTCTTCTGGGTATGGGATTGGATGAGTTTAGTATTCCTCCGCAGGTTATTCCTGAGTTGAAGTATATAATCCGTTCGATTACGATGAAGCAGGTGGAAGAGATCGCTCAGAAAGCCTCGACTCTCTCTACGGCTAAAGAAGTGAATAATTATAGCCAGGATAAATTAAGAGAAATTTTAAAATGAGGATTCTAACTATGCAGAAGTTAAAAGAAATCGATAAATCCGATATGTTGGATTTGCTGCTTGATTTCCCCGGACAATGCACGGCAGCAGTAGAGATCGCTAAGAATGCCGGGTTAAAATTTTCCAGAAAAGATTTTAAAGCAGTAGCTTTTGCCGGCTTAGGCGGTTCGGCAATAGGCGCTGATCTTGTCAGGGCGTACTTATATTCTGAGAGTAAAATTCCGATTCAGGTTTTTCGGGAATATGATCTGCCGGCTTTTCTAGATTCATCAACGCTCTTATTCATCATAAGTTATTCGGGTAATACCGAAGAGACGCTTAGTGCCTATGAACAGGCAAAGAAGAAAAATTGCACAATAATTGTGATTTCTTCTAACGGCAAGCTAAAAGAAAAAGCGCTTAGAGACGGAGTAAGTTTTATCGAGATACCCGGTAATCTGCCGCCTCGGTGCAGCTTAGGGTATTTAAGCCTGATCCCTTTATCTATATTAGCTAGGCTGGGGATGATCAAGGATCCTACCTTGTCTATAAATCAAACGGTGAGGATTTTAGAAGAATTAAGGGATAAAAATCTTAATCCTCGTATCGAAAAAAAAGATAATATCGCCAAGTCTGCGGCGAAGAATCTCTATAAGAAATTTGCGGTAATTTATTCTGCTTCTTTGCATTTTGATGTATGCGCAACGCGCCTTCGGGGGCAGTTGGCTGAGAATGCAAAGGCCTTAAGTTCCAGCCACTACTTCCCGGAGATGAACCATAATGAGATTGTCGGTTGGCAGAATCCGGGGAAGTTATTAAAGGATTTCATCGTCGTGATGCTCAAGGATAAAGAGATGCACCAGCGTGTAGTAAAAAGAATGACGATCACTTCAGAAATACTCAGCAAAGAGGGAGTGAAATTGATAGAGATCCACTCGCGCGGAGAAAGTTTATTAAGCAGGATGTTTTCTCTGATATACATAGGTGACTTCATCTCTTTCTATCTGGCATCTCTTTACGGAATAGATCCTACTCCGGTAGAGAGGATAATCTATCTAAAGAAGAGATTGGCTGAGGGTTAATCATGAAAGCTCTGATATTGGCGGCGGGTTATGCAACGCGTTTATATCCGCTGACACGGAATCGCCCAAAGCCGCTGCTTAAATTAGGGAAGAAGCCGATCGTTGACCGGATTATCGGTAAAATTGATTGCTTGCCGGAAGTAGATGAGGTGAGCGTAATCACAAACAGCAGGTTTATATCTGATTTTAAAAAGTGGCGGAAGGAATCAAAATTCAAGTTACGCCTCAGCCTGATAGATGATTTGACAAAAAATATAGATGATCGGCGCGGGGCAATCGGGGATTTAAGTTTTGCCATAGCAAGAAAGCGGATTAAAGATGATTTATTGATTATTGCCGGGGATAATATATTCGCCGATAGCTTGAGAGACTTTGTCTGTTTCGGGAAGAAGATGAATAATGTAGTGATCGGAGCTTATAATATAAAAAGCAAAGCCCAAGCCAGGCAATACGGCGTAATCAAACTGGATAGAAATAGAAGGCTGGTCAATTTTGAGGAAAAGCCTGAAAAACCTAAATCAACATTAGTGGCGATGTGCCTTTACTATTTTCCTAAAAAGATGCTTGGTTTGGTCAAGGAGTATATGTATAAGGATAATCGGAATGATACCGCGGGTTCCTACATCTCTTGGTTAGAGAGAAGGACGCCGGTTTACGGGTACATTTTTAATAAATGGTGGTATGATATCGGGGACCATAAATCATATCGAGAGGCACAGAGGAGATTTATAAACAAGCAATAACAAACGGAGGTTTTATGGCAGCGAGAAAGCATCTTTTCACTTCGGAATCAGTAGGGGAAGGCCATCCGGATAAAGTCTGCGACCAGATTTCCGACGCAGTGCTGGATGAGGTGCTCAGGCAGGATCCTTACGGCAGGGTTGCCTGCGAGACCTATGTGACAATGGGGCTTTTGATTGTGGGAGGTGAGATCACTACTACCGGTTATGTAGATGTACATAACCTTACCCGCAAGATATTAAAAAATATCGGATATACTCATTCTAAATACGGTTTTGATTATCATACCTGCGCGATCGTGAATACGATTCATAACCAGTCTCCGGATATTGCGCAGGGTGTGAATACGGGTGGTGCAGGAGACCAGGGTTTTATGGTCGGGTATGCCTGTCGCGAAACGCCGGAACTTATGCCTCTACCGATAATGCTATCGCATAGACTTGTCAGGCAGGTAGCAAAGGTGAGGAAGGAAAAAATATTAAAGTATCTCGGGCCGGATTGCAAGTCTCAGGTAAGTGTGGAATATCACGACGGCCATGCGAAGCGGGTGGATTCTTGTGTATTGGCCTGCCAGCATACTGATGAGGTATTAGATTCAACCGGAGAGAGGATGAGTAAGAAGGCACGGGTAGAGATTATCAACGCTATTGCTAAGCCGATATTAAAAGGATATGCCGATAAAAATACAAAATTTTACATTAATGAAACAGGGAAGTTCTTAATTGGCGGCCCTCAGTCTGATACGGGTATGACCGGGAGGAAGATCGTCGTAGATACATACGGCGGCATGGCTCCTCCGGGAGGAGGCGCTTTCTCAGGGAAGGATCCGACGAAAGTCGACCGTTCTGCGGCATACATGGCAAGATACGTTGCCAAGAATATCGTCGCTGCCGGGCTTGCGGATAGATGCCTGATTCATCTGGCTTATGTCATCGGCCGAGCAGATCCTCTGGCGATCATGGTGGATACTTCCGGAACCGGGAAGCTCAGCGAGGCCAAGTTTATAAAACTGATCAGAGAGAATTTTGAGTTAACGCCTAAGGGGATGATCAAATCTCTGAATCTCCTACGTCCGATTTATCTCAAGACTGCTTGTTACGGCCACTTCGGCAGGAGTGAGCCGGAGTTTACCTGGGAAAGCACTACTAAAGCAGCGGCTTTGAAAAAACAAGCCTCAAGATTATAAAGACAAGGAGAGGGGATGAAATACGATATAAAAGATATCAGGTTAGCTAAAAAAGGTGCATTACGCATCGAGTGGGCGCGAAACAATATGCCCGTACTAAAACTGATCGCGCAGAGGTTTGCTAAAGAAAAGCCTTTAGCGGGTTTAAACGTCGCTGCCTGTTTGCATGTTACTACCGAGACAGGTGTTTTGATGGAGGTTTTAAAGGCGGGGGGCGCAAATCTGGTCCTCTGCGCCTCGAATCCACTTTCTACTCAGGATGATGTAGCAGCATCATTAGTAAAGAATCTGAAGATTTCTGTATTTGCTATCAAGGGGGAAGATACCAAGACTTATTATCGGCATCTGAAAGCTGTATTAGAGGTCAAGCCTGAAATTACTATGGATGACGGCGCTGATTTAGTAAGCACCATACATCATCGAAAGAGCTCCATGCATAGCAATATTATCGGAGGGACGGAGGAGACTACCACCGGGGTGATCCGGCTGCGCGCTTTAGCAAATCAGGGAAAGTTACGCTATCCGATAGTCGCGGTGAATGATGCACAGACCAAACATCTCTTTGACAATCGTTACGGTACCGGACAATCTACAATTGACGGAGTATTGCGTGCAACTAACAAATTATTAGCGGGCGCAAATTTTGTAGTATGTGGTTATGGCTGGTGCGGCAGGGGAGTGGCGATGCGGGCAAAGGGTATGGCTTCAAGGGTGATCATCGTGGAAGTCGATCCTCTGCGTGCGTTGGAAGCGAGGATGGATGGATACGAAGTAATGCCGATAAAAGAAGCGGCCAAGGCCGGGGATGTCTTTGTGACAACTACAGGCGATACCAGTGTAATCCGTAAAGAGCATTTTAAGTTGATGAAGGATGGAGCGATTGTCGCTAATGCCGGACATTTTAATGTTGAAATAGATATTCCGGGGTTAAAAGAATTAAGTAAAAAGAAGAGAGCGATCCGTGATTCTGTCGATGAGTATATATTAAAGGACGGCCGGAAGATTTATCTCTTAGGC
>JAHIZC010000161.1 GCA_018814745.1 Candidatus Omnitrophota bacterium | reverse complement strand
TCTAGAACGCTTCCTCGCTTCTTTCCCTTATGCACAAACTTTGTGCACTTAATTACCAAAAAAAGTATAGCATCTTATCCTTGTTTGTCAAGTATTATTTTCTTGTGCATTTTAAACCTGTAAGTTGAAATTTACCCGGTCCCGAATAGCGGATATACCCGGCTTCTTTAAGTTCGTGAAAAAGCGTAGAAAAGGTCATATATTCATAATCCAATTCAGGAGAGGAGCCATTTTAGAAAGCCCAGCGTTTTACGTTGGGCTTTCTTATTTGTGGCGCCCCGAGCCCCAGAGGATGAGAACCGTAGGTTGAGCGACCAAACGAAGCGCGGAAGTAGTTGAGCGAAGCTATTTTTTAATCTAAGTACTATAACTAAATTTCCCGGCGGGAATCTAATGCTCTGGACAAAGTCGAGGAGTCAGCGTAATCCAGATTAGAACCCATAGGAATACCAACTCCGATGCGGGTTAATTTAACACCTAAAGGCTTGATCAGCTGACTAAGATATAGCGCCGTTATCTCACCCTCTGTATCCGCATCTGTAGCCACGATCACTTCCTTAATATTATTCTGCTTTAATCTTTGCATCAGGCTATTGATCTTTAAATCTCCCGGGCCCTTACCTTCTAAGGGTGATATAGAACCCATCAGCACATGATATACACCTCTAAAATTACCGGTCTTCTCAACTGCCGTAACATCGCTCGGCTTTTCAACTATACACACTGTATCTCGCAGGCGATGGATATCCTGACATATCCTACAAAGCTCCTCTTCGCTTAAATTATGGCAGATGCGGCATAATCGCACACTCTCCTTGACCTTATCTATAGACTCTGATAATATTCTTACCTCATCTCTGGAAGCGTCTATTATATGCCCAACAATGCGCTCGGCACTGCGCCTTCCGATTCCCGGAAGCCTAACTAAACTATCTATAAGCTTCTCTATTGACTTAGTATAATCTGCCATTATCCTTCTTTGATTATCCTTCCATCGAATAATTCCAAAGCTGATTGGACGAATGGATGATTTTTGTTATCGTCTTTCTCTGCTTCTTCTTTAGAAAGAATGAAATTAACCTTCATCTTCGCTTTAAAGATTTCCGACATAATGTTTTCAACGAGATCCTTATTATCTTTTCTCTCCAGAGATTCTTTATGCAGAGAATAATTTTTCGGAAAAGATACCGTCAGGACATTCTCCTTTATCTTTACCGGCCTGCCGTCATTTAAATAAGTGGCCACTGACATCTTGATTCTCTCAAGATTCCCGATTAATTTATGCCAGGCTTCTTTTATGCTCTCAAAGGATATCAACTGCGATGATCCGGGATCGCTTACTTCCTCTTTTACCGGCTGCGGCTGTAAAGAAACGGGTTTCGGGATACTCTTTGGTTTAAGTTGCGCGGGCGTATAAGAGGCGGTCTCCTCCTTGCTATGCGCTAATCTGACCAGGCTTATCTCCAGAGGAATTCGTAAAGAGTTCAATCTTCTAGCCATATCCTGAGTGTTCACTAAAATATTAAATGCGTTGAATATCTCCTCAAGGCTGAATATCTTGCTTTGCTCTAATAGCTTCTCACAGATCTCCTTAGGCAGATCAATTAATCTTGAATCGCCTACGGTGATCTTGGCGACCATTAAATTGCGAAAATGTTCAATCAGATTTGATAGCAATACGCTTATATCCTTTCCTTCTTCGATCAGATCATTAAATAATCCCAAGGCACCTTTAGGGTCTTTCTGAATAATTTTATCGGTTATCAAAAATAATGCCTCCTGCTCCACTAAGCCCAAAACAGAGATCACATCTTTTAAGGTAACCTTATCTTCAGAGATCGAAGTCAGCTGATCTAATATTGACTCTGCATCCCGCAGAGAACCATCGCTGCTTCTGGCGATTGCAAAAAGAACTTCTTGATCTATCTTAATGCTTTCCTTCTTAACGATGCGCTCTAACTGGCTGATAATATCTACCACCGGAATACGCCGAAAATCCAAACGTTGGCATCTGGAGAGAATCGTGGCGATTACTTTATGAGGTTGAGTTGTAGCAAAGATGAATTTTACAAAACCCGGCGGCTCCTCGAGAGTCTTAAGCAGTGCGTTGAAGGCCTCGGTAGTAAGCATATGGACTTCATCGATAATATAAACTTTGAATTTCGCGCTGGCGGGAGCGAATTTAACATTTTCCCGAAGCGCCCTTATCTCATCAATCCCGCGATTTGATGCCCCGTCTACCTCAATTACATCCAGTGATCGGCCTCCAGTGATATCCTTGCAAGCCGGGCACCTCTGGCAGGGTGTGGCAGTAGGGCCTTCTTTACAATTAAGCGCTTTGGCTAAAATCCTGGCAGTCGAGGTCTTACCAACGCCTCTGGGGCCGGCGAAAATATAGGCATGCGCCAGCCTATTCTTCTCAATCGCGTTCTTAAGAATAGAAACGATGTGGCCCTGACCGATGATTTCATCAAAAGTACTAGGCCGCCATTTTAAAGCGAATACAGTATAGGGCATGAGATACAAAAATATTAGGTGAGATTAAAACTCCGATAAGCTATGTTACCTCAGGCGGCCTTTATTGTCAAGAAATTATACCGCTTGCCAGCTTCTGAATTTTCTGCCAGGTGCCTAATTCCGGTTCTTTTTCTTTTTCCCTGACAACATATTCAAGTACGGCGCTGAGGTCTTCTTTGGCGATCTTAAGGAACTTTACTCCGATCATAAAGTGCTTATTTTCTATATGCTTTATCCTGATTACCTGAGCAACCGCAGTGACGGGTAACTGATTCCCTGCCTTATCTTTAAGCTCAGGGATATTCATTTGAATTGTAACCATTGAATAAATTGGCAGATCATGCTCCAGCCTGAAAGATAGGCCATCCCAGCTTATATCCTCAGTCGTTGATCTGTCTACTGAATGATTGTGAATAATATGCGCGGCAAAATTTGCCTTGAATCTAATTGCCCTTCTTCTTTCTCTACCTGTATATTCAAGGCTGTTGACAAAAATCGGTGATACTAAATTGCCTTCGGCATCAAAGCTACGTATATTAATTTTGTAAAGACGCTGAATTTTTCTGGCGATTTCAGAAAAGAGGCCTATATATGTTTTTACGATACAGCCGGTGATTTGCTCTAGTTCTTTTATCGCTTCGCTATCAAAAGGATCAACCATAACCACCATCAGGCTATCTCCGATTTTATCAACCGGCACTAACCAATACTTCTCTACGATCTCAGCCGGTACCAGCCCTACTAACTCCTGAGGGATATTATAGGCACCTAAGGCGAGGTAAGGAACATTCAACTTTGAAGATATACATTCCACTAATTTATTTTCGTCTATATCCCTGTTCACGAATAAAAATTGCAGCAAGCTGCCGCCGTGTTCGCCTTTGACTTGGCGCGCTTTCTCTAGTTTTTCCTCTGTAGCCAACTTATACCCCAATAACACCTGCGGCAATCGCTTCTCTTTCTCTTCCCTGTCTTCTTGGAGTTTATTCCTTTGTTTAGCTAATACGTCATCGCTGGCTTTTTTGTTTTTTCTTTTGGATTCTGCAATAATTACACTCTGGGTAAGCGTTCCCTTCTCCAGGCCTTCTATCTTTGCTTCTTTCTTCTTAAACGCCGCGATCATATTTTCGTTAGCTTTTTTTAGTTCTTTAAGTTGTTGCTCCTTTTCCTGAAGCGTATTATTGACTTCCAAATATTGAGCAACGGTTTTCTCAAGCTCGATCCTTTGCCGCACTATGCTTTCCTGGTTAGCCCTTTTTTCGCCGGTCAAACTTGCTACTTGAGATTGAAACTGCTTTATCTGTTTGGATTGCATAGTAGAGGAATCTTCAAGCTTATTAACCTTAGCCTCTTTCTCCTTCAGCCCCTTTTCGATCTCTGAAGATTTAGCAATCACCTTCTCGAGCTCCTCTTCTTGAGAGGAAATAATCCCTTCTTTGCTTTGAGTATTCTCTTTAAAATCTTGAAGGTGCGATTTGAGCTGATTAATTTCCGCACTTAACCTGCGCAGCGCATCCTGAGCTTCCTTAAAAGAATCCTCCAATTCAGCGCGCTTGGAGGAAACCTGCTCCAACTCCTCTCTTTGATAGGAAATGATCTCCTGGTCCGCCTGTTTTTCTTCGGTAATTTTTTGCATACCTGTTTCCAGCCCCTCTATCTTTTCAGCCATGGCCTGGTTCGCTTCCTTGAAGTTTTTATTCTGCTGATTTTTCTGCTTTAGCGTATCTTTTTCCTTCGCCAGATTTTCAAGAGCCTCTTTGAGTTCCTCTTCTTGACGAGAGATGGTTTTCTCCTGAGTATTTCTCTCTTTCTCTAAACCCCTGATCTGTAATTCAAGAGCGCTCATTTTTTCCATAATTATCCGGTTGGTATTCTGGATTTGTTCTAAGCGCTGCTCTCTATCTTGCAGCGTCTCCCGGAGTTCTTCGCCTTGCGCGTTAGACTGTTGTAATTCCTGCTCCTGCCGTAAAATAGTTTCCCTGTTGCCTGTTTTCTCCTGTGTTAGGGTTTCGTTTTGCGCCCGAAGTTCCACTATATTACTATTAGCAGCTTCGATATTTTCCCGCATTTTTTCGACCTGGCCCTTTTCCTCTCGCAATGCTCCCTGAAGCTGAGTACGTGCAGAGATCGCTGCTTCCAATTCCTCTTCTTGACGGGCAACAGTCTCTCTATCTGCCTGATTCTCAATACTTAGACTTTCAACCTGAGACTGCAGCTCTTGTATCTTTACAGCCAAAGTATGACTACTATTTTTTACCTTAATCAAGCATTGCTCTTTGTCCTTTAGTGTATTCTGGAGCTTTGAATGCTCAGAGAGAAGCTGTTTAAACTTCTCCTCTTCGCGCAGGATGTTCTCTTCTTTGGCGCGATTATCCTTCCTGAATTCCTCTAATTGGTCTTTGAGTTCTTCTAGCTTTTTTGAAAGTGTTTGGTTTGTGCTTTGAAATTTCTCAAGCTCTCTTTCCTTCTGCCGGAGATTATTTCCCAGTGTGGCGGTTTTAGCTTTTGCCTCATTTATAAACTGCTCCTGACGATTGACCGTCTCCTGGCCTGCCTTCTGCTCTTCATCCCGCCTGAGGCATTCCTTACTCGCTGATGCAATAACTTCATCTAATTTACGCAGTTTCGTATTTAGGCTTGACTCTCCGCTCTTTAAATTCTTAATCTCACTTTTTGCCTCTTCTAAATTATTTATTAACTTATCCGCTCGGCTCGTCAGATCAGTTATCTCGGATGTCTTCTTCTGATGTTCGAGTGAATGGTCATTGCGCAATATTTTTATTCTTCTTAGAAGCTTCAGACAGATTAATAAGATAAAGACAGCAAATCCTGATACTGCGTAAAAAGAAATGCTTAGTGGTTCCATTTCACACCTCCATTAATTAAGTATATGGTTTATTAAGATACCTTTAATCTTAGCCTATATATAATATAGCATAGAAAATGCCATATTTCAACATAAGATTGACAAATTTTCAATATTATTTTGAAGATAGGAAGCTATTTTGGTTGGAGTTATAACTTGTTGCTATGGAAGGACTTGAAAATATCGGAGAGGCTGGTTCTTCTACGCCAACCAACATGTTTACAATGGTATGGCTTCGAAGAACACGTTCTACGAAGCCCTACCGGCTATTAATTGTCGAAGGGCGAAGTAGAACGGAGAGGCTGGGATTTGAACCCAGGGGCCCAGTTTCCCGGGCCAACTCATTAGCAGTGAGTTGCTTTCGGCCGCTCAGCCACCTCTCCAATTATTAGG
>JAHIZC010000160.1 GCA_018814745.1 Candidatus Omnitrophota bacterium | reverse complement strand
TTTCGGTCTCCTCCGCCTAAAGTGGCAATATGCTTAGCAAGATAATTCATCGCCGTGTTCGGATCTATATAATTATAGAAAAGTAGTATGATCCGGCTTTCCTCTCTGGTGGCGATGGCGCCTACAAAATCGTCTTTAAATTTTAGTAGAAACATATCTCTGCCTAAAAGGTCGAGCATCCTATAGGCATTATATACCGCTTTTGCTCCTCCTTTATATTTTGAGCTTTCCGGATCAAAATAAAAAACTCCCGTATTCCTCCCTACCCCTTCCTTATTCCCCTGGAAATCTTCCAGCGAAAAATAAGCCTGGTAGTTAATGCCTGATTTATACATATTTTTAATGCGCGCGGGGATATAACTTGCAGTAATGTATGATTTTTCTCTTCTCTCCGGTGAAATATTGGTTCCCGCATCAAAATTCCACTCGTCAATAATCAAAGGGGTATTTGGGTCGAACTTAAAATAAGTCAACCATTCACGGATAAGATCAACCGCATTCTTTTTATATCTGGTAAGCTCTTCCTCCGGGTCAGGTGAGGTAGAAAATGTATGCCAACTGATAAAATCTAAAGGCAGGCGATATCTATAGCAATATTTAATCAGCTCATAAATCAAGCTTCTTTCCGGAGTAATCACGGTGTTACCATCTATGCTCTGGAACCACCAGCTCACGCTAGGCCCACCCAGGGGTATAAAGATTTTAGTCTCGGTTCTTAATTCATTTATGCTCTCGGCCACCATCCGGTATAAGGTAAGATAATCCTGCCTTCTGCCCAGAAAGAAATCATCCAGATCAGGTGCGTTCCACACTTCATACCAGATATTATATCTTTTATTACAACTCAATTCTTTGATATATCCTTTTATGATCCTCTTAAGCTCCCTGAAGTCCCGAGGCGGACTCTTTTTATCTAAAACCATTCCTAAGCCTTCGGGTGTACCGAATATATTCAGGACGACTATGCCTCCGGCATCGCTTACCTTCTTAATCACACGCTCATAATTAGTAAGTAGAATTTGTTGCTCGTCCTGATTTTTAAAGAACTGCTCTATCTCCCAGAGGTCAAACTGCAGCCGATAAATCCCCTTGAATCCTATATCATTCTCCCATGTTTGTAAAACTTCGCTCTCTGCTAGCGTCTGAGGCCAGGAGCTCTTGTGATGGAATCCCCTGCCGCTAAGATCTATATTCGGCCTGAATATCTTCGGCAGAAAAACCGTATCAGCCTCGACGTCTAAGCTAAATTCTAAATCGTCCTCCTCAGCTGCAAATGCAGAGTAGGTTATAAGTCGTAAGTTGTAAGTCGTAAGTATAAATATAAATAAAATAGCTAAAGTTCGTAACGCGCGCTTTAGATTTAACATTTTACTTTTCTTTGAATTCTTTCTATGGATTTTGCTTTTCCTGAACTTTCATCTATATCTAATACTACTGCCGCTAACTTCACATTCTCTTCGGCAAGCTGGAATCTTGTAGGCAGAGAAGTGAGGAACCTCTCTAGGACATCCCCTATTTTTCTGCCGATCACTGAATCATAAGAACCGGTCATGCCTGTGTCTGTTAGATATGCGCTTCCCTGCGGCAGGATTCTTTCATCCGCAGTCTGAATGTGCGTGTGGGTTCCGAGTACAGCAGAGACCTTGCCATCTAAATACCAACCAAGAGCGACCTTCTCTGAAGTAGCTTCCGCATGCACATCGACAATAATTACCTTGGTTTCTCTTGATAGTTCCTCCCAGGCTTTGATACAGGAGCGAAACGGACACTCTAACGCCTGCATGAAAACTCTGCCGTTGACATTCACTACTCCAACAAGCTTCCCTTTTTTCGTCTTAAACAGATCAAAGCCGCGGCCGACACAATTCCCGGGATAATTCATTGGCCTTAAGACCCTCTGCTCCTGGTTAATGAACTCAAAGATCTCTCTCTTCTTCCAGATGTGATCACCGGAAGTAAGCACATCGACTCCGTAGCTAAACAACTCCTCTGCCACGCGAGGAGTTATGCCAGAACCTCCGGCTGCGTTCTCCGCGTTGGCAATCACGAAATCCAGTTTATATTCTTTGGCCAGTTTAGGAAGCAGCTCTTTTATTGCATCCCGTCCTGGCCTGCCGACTATGTCCCCGACAAAAAGTATCTTCATCTTTTATTTTGCGTATTCTATCGCCCTGGTCTCACGAATTACGTTCACTTTAATCTGACCGGGGTATTCCATGCCCTCTTCTATCTTCTTACGAATCTCTCGCGATAGATTGACTGCTTCGCCGTCAGATATCTTCTCCGGCTGTACGATTACTCGGATTTCACGGCCGGCCTGAATAGCAAAGGACTTCTCAACGCCTTTAAAAACATTAGCGATGGACTCTAGTTTTTCCAATCGCTTCATATAAGTCTCTAAAGTTTCTCTCCGCGCTCCGGGCCTGGCAGCGCTGATCGCATCTGCCGCTATCGCCAGAACGTCATAAAAACTCTGAGGCTGCGCCTCCTCATGATGCGCTTCAATCGCAGAAATTACTACCTGAGATTCATTATACTTCCTGCAGAGATCCGCACCGATCTTTGCGTGCGTGCCTTCGATCTGGTGGTCTACGGCCTTACCTATATCATGCAGAAGGCCGATACGCCTGCCTAACTTAAAATCCAATCCTAATTCCGAAGCCATAACCCCCAGGAGAAAAGATACTTCTTTAGAGTGCTGCAAGGCATTCTGGCCAAAGCTGGTACGATACCTCAACCTGCCCAAAAGCTTGACCAGTTCAGGATTCAGGCTATTCACCCCCGCCTCAAATACCGCATGCTCTCCCTCCTCGCGGATCTTACCATCCATCTCTTTCTTGGTCTTCTCAACTAACTCTTCAATTCTGCCGGGATGGATTCTTCCGTCAGAGATAAGTTTCTCTAAAGTCAGGCGGGCAATCTCTCTGCGCACTGTGTCAAAAGCAGATAAGGTCACTGCTTCCGGAGTATCGTCGATGATTACATCTACGCCTGTGGCCATCTCCAGAGCGCGGATATTTCTTCCTTCGCGGCCGATAACCCTGCCCTTCATTTCATCATTAGGAAGAGTTACTACACTCACCGTCGATTCAACCGTATGCTCCGCGGCGCAGCGCTGGATCGCCAGGCTTAAAATCTCCTGTGATTTCTTATTTACGCTGGTACGCAATTCTTCCTCCTGCTTTTTGATCAAAACTGCTTTTTCTGCGCTCAGCTCTTCATTCAAACGATTAAGCAATATCTGCTTGGCCTCTTCGGCGGAAAGCGAAGAGATCTTCTGTAGTCTCTGTTTTTCTTCGGCAATCAGCGTATGCAGTTGAGCATCCTTCGCCTTGATCGACTCTTCCTCTCTCTTGATATTTGCGTGCTTATCGTTAATTTCTTTTTCCTTCTTCTCCATCAGGTCGAGCCTGCGTTCAATATTCTCTTCCTTCTGCGTAAGCCTCTTCTCCAGAACCGCAATTTCCTGTCTTCTCTCTTTTGTCTCACGGTCAAAATCCTGACGCATCTTGTAAAGTAGATCCTTGGCCTCTAAGTCAGCTTCCCGGCGCCTTGCCTGTGCTTCATTCTTGGCCTGCTCTAAGATATATTTCGCCTGTGATTCCGCGGTCTTCACCTTTTTCTCGGCGATATTCTTCCTTAAAAAATACCCTAGAGCCGTAGCAACTAACGCAACAACGGCACTTACGATTATGATTAACATAGGATTCCTCAGCCTCCTTCTAAATTAAATCTCTAGATTTTTTGAACTGGAACTTTAGGCGTAGAGAACTCGATGGACGCATATATCGTGCGCGATGACGGGTAGAGAAGGTAAGATTTGGAAGTCAAATGCCAAGCCAATAGTAGAAATATCTGGGGGGAGTTTTTTTAAGAAACGGTCATAATAACCTTTGCCGCGGCCAAGACGATTGCCCTTCTTGTCAAAGGCAACTCCGGGGACTACCACTAAATCCAGATCATTTGAAGAAATATATTTTTTAACCGCGGGCTCACTTACTCCATAAAGGCCTTTCTTAAACTTAGTAGCTCCTTCTAACCTACAGGGCCTCATCGATATTCTATTTTTTCTACAAATTGGCATGCTAACCACTTTTCCTAATTTTATTGCTTCCTTTATCATATCTTCTGTATTTACCTCGCCATCCAGCGCGATGTAAAACATTACTCTCTTCGCACGTTTAAAATCTACAATCTTAAAGAGTTTTTCTTTTATTTTTCTGCTCTTACGCTTGCGATTCTCCTCCTTTTGCTTTTTGAGCTTTAAGAGAATTTTACTACGGATTTGCTGCTTTGTCAACTTCATTACCAGCTCCCAGATTACCAATTCCAAACCCGCATTGGAATTAGCTAGGCAGGGTTAATTTGTGCGGCTTGGTAGACTTCTTGTAATCCCTGGCCTTCTTGATTTCTCTGAACTTCTTTAACTTATTTTTCTGCTCCAACTCCCGGTAGATCAAAACCCAGGCGCAGTCCTTATCCTTATCTACCTCGCATTTACCTTTGTCCATACCTCCGCAAGGGCCGTTTAAGAGGCCTTTTGAGCAAAGCGTAATCGGACAAATCCCGCCGGTAACATCCAAAACGCACTCGCCGCACATCGAACATTTTTCATAGAAATTACCCTGCGCATCAATTACCGCGCCAAACAAGGTGTTGCAACCGGGTAGGACCGCTAATCCTAATCTATCGTTATCCTTTACTGACTGAATACCTAACCCGCAGGCCAAAACTAAAATAGCCTCTGCCTCTCTAAGCAGTTTCATATTCTTAGCAAATTCGGTTTTTACTTTGCTGGCTACACAAGGCGCTTCAGGAATACACATGCCTAAGATGGTTTTCCCGTGTTCCTCTAAAAGCTGTTTCATCTTCAGCAATTCCGGCTCTCCGCCTACCTTACAGGTAGCAGCACAATCTCCGCAACCAACGATAAATATCTTCTTGTACTCCTTTAGGCTCTCTAATATTTCCTCAAGCGGCTTCTGCTCAGATATAATCATCTTTCCTCCTTGCTACTTTATATAAGCCTTAATGATCCTGATCTCCTCTACAGGCTTATCCCCGGGAGCCGTAGGAGAATCCCCCATCTTTTGCACCACCTCATACCCTAAGATAACTTCCCCGAAGATCGTATGGCGCATATTCAACCAGGGGGTCTTCGCAGTAGTAATAAAAAATTGGCTGCCGTTTGTACTCGGGCCGGAGTTAGCCATGGCTAAGAGGCCGGGCCGATCGAATTGCACATTCTTATTCACTTCATCTTCAAATGGTTCTTCCCAAAACGAACGGCCGCCCCTCCCTGTCCCGGAGGGGTCTCCTCCCTGGATCATAAAATCTTTTATCACCCGGTGGAATATTATTCCGTCGTAATACCCGATCTTGATCAATTCCCGAAAGTTCTCGCAGGCCTTTGGCGCCACATCGTTCATAAGTTTGATTTCTATTGTGCCGTATGTCGTCTCTAAAACTACCACTGTATTATCCCCCTTCCCACAACCTAAAAAAACACTGCTTAAGAATACACCAATCATCAATACTACTGACATGCTTCTGATTATTTTCATACCCACCTCCGTCTTTCAAAATGATTTTATCCAAGGGAATGGGGCCCTGCCTACCGGCAGGCAGGCTGCCGAGGCACATTCCTCGCGTCACCGCTCGATTTTCCCCAGCGTGTAAAATCTTCGCTCTAGCGGAAGTCCTCGCTCTTGGAAACTAAATTTAACGAGGCAAACCCTGCCCGCTCAGACTTCCTTATGTGCCGCGATGAATATGCCTCGTCACCCATTGGCTCAGGATAAAATCTCTCCTGACATTTCTATTAGTGAAAGGGGCTTTTGCGGTTTTGCTGAAGCGCACATTAGTATTTTTTCGGCAGATGTGTGCAAGGAGTTACGGCGAACGGAAGATGCCTATACTGTAA
>JAHIZC010000014.1 GCA_018814745.1 Candidatus Omnitrophota bacterium | reverse complement strand
CTTATCAAAATTCTTTAGATCTCCGATTGAAAAACCCAGCTCTGCCAACCCGAGCAGAACCGATGATTTATCCAGAAGCCTTAAAACCAGATTCTCCCCATATACAGTGGGAAAGGAGGAAACCCTTAAATCCAGATCCTTGCTCTCCATTTTAAGGCGAATCCTGCCATCCTGAGGAAGCCTGTTCTCGGCAATATCCATCTTTGCCATTACCTTAAAACGCGAAAGCAGAGCGCTCTGCAAATGTTTGGGTATTTCCTGAGCCTCATGCAACATTCCATCTATACGATAACGTACCAAAAGCTTATCTTCCTGCGGTTCGACATGGATATCGCTCGCTCTGTCTTTAACTGCTTGGATAATAATCAGATTCACTAGTTTTATTACCGGTGCCTGCTCGGCAGCCTGCGCTAAGCCTTGGACCTTTTCTTTAGTCAAACCCTCCATGAGCTTCTTCGTATCCCCTAAAGCACCGTAATATTCATCAATAGCCTTACTAATCATATCATGTGTAGATAAAACCGGTTCAATTGCGCCTGCCTTACTCTTCTTTCTCACTTCATCGATCGCCGCCACATCCTGCGGGTCTGCCATTGCCACGGTAAGGCTATCTCCGATCTTAAATAAAGGTATGGTCTTACATTTTCTAGCAGTTGCTTCGGGAATTAAAGTTATGACTTCAGAATCAATCAGGTAATCGCTTAAATCCATAAAAGGGATTCCTGTGCTCTCGGATATAGCCTTGGCAATATCAACCTCAGAGATAAATCCTAATCTATCCAGGGCCTTTTCAAGCGGCAGTCCGGTTTTCTCCGCTTCTTCTTTTGCTCGCTTGATCTGATCCTGCGTAATTATTCCTTTACTAAGTAAAAAATCGATATTCGTCTTCTTCGCCATGTTTTATTCTCCTAGAAGTTCTTTGATCTTTGCAAGCAAAACTGGTGCCTCAAAAGGCTTGGTGATGTAAGCATCTGCTCCCACTTCTTCCCCCATCTTCTTATCTGACTCCTGCGCCCGGGCAGTAAAGAGGATTATCGGTATCTTCTTGAATTTTTCATCAAATTTAAGCATCCGGCACACCTTATATCCATCCATCTTCGGAAGCATCAGGTCCAATATGATCAGGTCAGGGTGTACGCTACGCGCCTTATCCAAACCATCTTGTCCATCATGTGCCTTAACCACCTCGTAATCACTTGCTTCCAGTCTGAAAGCTAAAGTCTCTACCAAATCTTTCTCATCATCAACCAGTAATATTTTCTTTGCCATATTTATGCCTCCCCAGCATCTAATCACAATCCTCTATATCTTCTCTCATAGAAAATTCTAACCTGTATCTATATTATTATCCAATTTTAGGAGATAATTCTCAAGTAATATTTTTCTCCGATAAGACCGGTAATGTAAAAACAAAAACTGATCCTTTGCCAACTTCTGATTTAGCCCAGATCTTCCCTCCATGCATCTGAATGATCTCTCTACAGATAGCAAGGCCGAGGCCTGTTCCTCCAACTTTTCGAGTTAATGAAGAATCTAATTGTCTGAACCTAGTAAAAAGCTTAGATATATCTTTTTTATCTATCCCGATTCCAGTATCTGTTACAGAAATCTCGATAAATTTAGTGTCCCGTTTTTTAGAAATGATCATAATCTTTCCGCCGCTGGGTGTAAATTTAATCGCATTTCCGACCAGATTAGTGATAACTTGGATGATTCTTCCCTGGTCGCATTCAACTTTTGGTAAATCCTTTGCCAATACCTGGTTTAAAATAAGCTTATTATCACTTGCTAATGATTTTAGCTGCTCAAGCGTCTTATTGATCAGGACGTTAATATCGCATTTTGACTTCTTAAGCTGCAATTTGCCCGTATCGATCTTGAAGATATCTAATAAATCATTTATCAAATCCGTAAGTCTGTCGATATTGCGTCTGGCAATCCCTAAGAAACGGCTCTGCGCAGATGAGGTCTTTCCTGCAGTACCATCCAGAATAAGCATCACCGACTCTTTTATAGCAGCCAGCGGAGTCCTTAATTCATGAGAAGCGGTAGAAACAAATTCGGATTTTAGCTGATCAAGCCTCTTTAAATCTTCTGTTTTTTTATCAAGTTCTTTGTATAAACTTTTAATTTTTTCATTGGCCCTCTGCAATTCCTGCGTCCGTCTCTCTAATTCTTTTTTGGTCTGTTCAACTGGCTTTTTCACGCTAGCTGCCTTCTTGATATGCTTTTTCATATCCCCAGCAACTCCTTTCGAATCAAACGTAAAGGATAACCTTCGGCAATTAGCTGTTGAATCTTTGCTAACCTCTCCCTAACAGCGGCTTCATCATAAAGGCGCACGTT
>JAHIZC010000159.1 GCA_018814745.1 Candidatus Omnitrophota bacterium | reverse complement strand
GAGGAGATAATTGATTTAACCCCGCAGCATTTAAAGTAAGTGAGGACATAAGTTATGGACAATTATACTAGGAATATATTTGACATAACTTATCTGTCCGAACTTACCCCACACCCAGATAAGCTGGGTGTGAGGTTAAATTCGCGCATATAACTTACGTTCACTTTAGTTCCGTAAGTTATGCGCTCATTAAAATAGGAGAGAGACCATGGGAAACATATTTTCAGGCAGCGAAATAGTAGAAATCGGGATTCAGATTGAGAAAAACGGCAGGGATTTTTATAATACTGCAGCGGACAAATCAAAGGAACCCGAGGCTAAAGAACTATTCAAATTTTTAGCCGGCGAAGAAGAGAAGCACATCACAGTTTTTAAAAAGATCTTGGATTCCGTCGAGAAATATGAACCGGCAGAGGCATATCCGGGAGAGTATTTCTCCTATATGAATTCCCTTGCCAGCGAATATGTTTTTACCCAGAAAGATAAAGGCAAAGAGATCGCCAAAGCCCTTAAGACTGACAAGGAAGTTGTTGATAAAGGTATCGGGTTTGAGAAGGATTCTATTACCTTTTATCAAGGAGTAAAGAAAGCTGTCCCTGAATATGATAAAAAGACGATTGACCAGTTGATCGTTCAGGAACAGAGCCACTTGCAGAAATTAACCGAGATTAAAAGTAAACTATAAGGAGCCGATGATGAAGAATGTAAAAGTTTATAGTACTCCTACTTGCCCCTGGTGTATTAAAGTAAAGCAATTCTTAAAGGACAACAACGTAAATTTTGAAAATGTTGATGTTGCTTCTAACCAGCAAGCAGCCGAAGAGATGGTTGAGAAATCAGGCCAGATGGGAGTCCCGGTATTGGATATTGAAGGCGAAATTATCTTAGGTTTCGATAAAGATAAAATAAAGACTAAATTAGGAATATAGCTAAGAATTCTATTTTTAGCAGGACCCGCTAAATTGTGAAAAATATGCATGATTTAATCATTATCGGTGCCGGTCCCGCGGGTATCACTGCCGCTGTATATGCGGCCAGGAAGAAGATGGGCTTTATCGTGGTCAGTAAGGATATCGGCGGTCAGACTGCCTGGAGCGGGGATGTCGAGAATTATACCGGGTATCAGTTTATTACCGGCCCGGAATTAGCGCATAAGTTTCAGGAGCATATGCAACATTATGATGTCTGATTAAGAGAAAATGAATCAGTAAGCGGAGTCAGCAAGACCGGTGATAAAATTTTGGTTGTAACTGATAAAGGAGAATACGAGGCAAGGACAGTAATCATTGCCTCTGGGAAACGGACCAGAGAACTTAATGTGCCTGGGGAGCAGGAGTTTAAAAACCGCGGCCTGACATATTGCGCTACTTGCGACGGGCCTTTATTTGCTGATAAAAATGTTGCGGTAATCGGCGGCGGTAATTCTGCATTGGACGCTACCTTGCAATTAATCAAAATAGCAAAACATATTCATCTAATTAACATTGTTTCTGGGCTTACCGGAGATCCGATTATGCGAGAGCAGGTTGAGGCTAGTGATAGAGTTAGCATAATTAATAATGTCAAGGTGAGCGCTGTTTTAGGAAATAAATTTGTCAATGCAATTAAGATTAAAAAAGAAGATAGAGAAGAGACTATCGATGTAGAGGGCGTATTTGTCGAGATCGGACTAATTCCCAATTCTGATTTTATTAAAGACGTAGAAAAGAATGAGCTAGGAGAAATAAAAGTAAGCCTGCGTAACGAAACCACTCAACCGGCGATCTTCGCTGCCGGGGATGTTACTGATGTCCCTGAGAAGCAGATCATCATCGCTGCCGGGGAGGGTTCTAAAGCCTGTCTGAGCGCCTTTCGATATCTAGCCACGCATAGATTTTAATCTAATTTTTTAGTTGACAATGAAAAAAAATAGTGTATACTCTACTAATACGATAGAGATAATAGGGAAATAGCGATGCGTATAACTTATCGAGGCGACTACGCCTTAAAAACAATATTAGATTTAGCTTTACATCACGGGAACAGCCCGATTACTATCCATGGCCTGGCTAAGCGCTTGGATATCCCGACTAAATTTTTGGAGCAGATACTTCTTGATTTAAAAAGAGGGGGTTTTGTTGAGAGCCGGCGCGGGAAAGTAGGAGGTTATCTTCTGGTAAGAGAGCCTTCAGAGGTTACGCTGGGAGAGGTGATCAGGTATATCGACGGCCAAGTCGAACCGATCTCCTGCGTAAATAAGGATTATAGAGGTTGTAAAGATAAAAATAAATGTGCCTTAAGAGATGTATGGCAGCAGGTAGCTGAGGCTACTTCTCAGATAGTGGATAATATAACTTTCGAAGACCTGATCCGGAAAAATAAAGAATTAAGTTCAGCATTAGTTTATCAAATTTAGAGATATGAAAATAGCCAAAGATATTACTAAACTGATCGGCAATACCCCGTTAGTCAGATTAAACAGGATCACCGAAGGCTGCGTTGCAGAGGTAGCGGCTAAATTAGAATACTTTAATCCCTGTTCTTCGGTGAAAGATAGAATCGGATTGAGCTTAATCGAAGCGGCGGAGAAGCAGGGTAAGATCAAGAAGGATACAATAATCGTAGAGCCAACCTCCGGCAATACTGGTATTGCCTTGGCATTTGTCTCTGCAGTTAAAGGCTATAAATTGATTTTGACTATGCCTGATACTATGAGTATTGAGCGCCGGCAGCTTTTAGCGGCTTTTGGTGCAGAGATAGTATTGACGCCCGGAGCCGAAGGGATGTCGGGAGCCGTAAAGAAAGCCGAAGAATTAGTTAATAGCGATAAACGTTACTTTATGCCGCAACAATTTAAGAATCCGGCTAATCCCGAGGTTCACCGTCGGACTACTGCCAACGAAATTTGGCAAGACACGGACGGTAAAATCGATATTCTGGTTGCAGGCGTTGGTACAGGTGGTACAATTACCGGTGTAGCCGAGGTTTTAAAGAAGAAGAATGCCGGAATCAAGGTAATCGCTGTTGAGCCTCGTGATTCTCCTGTTCTATCAGGAGGGAAGGCCGGGCCGCATAAAATTCAGGGTATCGGAGCAGGATTTATCCCGGAGATTCTGAATACTAAAATTATAGATGAGATTATTCAGGTTACTAATGATCATGCTATAGGAAGCTCAAGGAGGCTGGTTAAAGAAGAGGGTATTTTAGCCGGGGTTTCTGCGGGGGCAGCTGCTTTTGCCGCAGTAGAGGTGGCTAAGAGAGAGGAGAATAAAGGTAAACTGATTGTGGTGATATTTCCTGATACAGGGGAGCGGTATCTGAGTACGGGGCTATTTAAGTAAGGACATAAGTTATGCCTGCCTACCGGCAGGTAGGGGTTCCGTAAGTTATGCGCTCATTGAAGGGAGAAAACTATGAAAGAGAAAGTAGAAAAAGCTTTAGAAAAAGTCCGGCCGATGCTTATGGCGGACGGAGGGAACGTGGAATTGGTTGAGGTTACAGGCGACGGAGTTGTTAAGCTGAAGTTAACCGGCGCTTGCGGCGCATGTCCGATGAGCTCGATGACCTTGAAGATGGGGATTGAAAAGATTTTAAAACAGGAAGTTCCGGAGGTAAAAGAAGTGGTTGCCGTATAAAAGGTGAGGAGCGATGAAGACAATCAAAGAGATAAATCAGAAGATTAAAAAAGGCGAGGTTGTAGTAGCCACTGCCGAAGAGATTATTGAACTGGTAGAAAAAAAAGGAGTAAAAAAGGCTGCTCAAGAAGTCGACGTAGTCACTACCGGGACCTTCGGGCCGATGTGCTCTTCCGGGGCATATTTTAATATCGGCCACTCAAAGCCTAAAATTAAGCTCGGTGGCGGAGTCTGTAAACTAAACGATGTTCCGGCTTACGCCGGGTTTGCGGCAGTGGATGTTTATCTGGGTGCAACCGCTATACCGGATGATGACCCAAGGAATAGAGTATACCCGGGTGAGTTTAAGTACGGAGGGGCTCACGTCATTCAAGAGTTAGTCAGGGGAGGCGACATACGTTTAGAGGCTACTGCTTACGGAACGGACTGTTATCCTTCTAAGAAGCTCAATACATTGATCAATATCAAGGACCTTAATGAAGCGGTATTATTCAATATCCGTAATTGTTATCAGAACTATAATGTGGCGGTGAATTTATCCGATAAGATGATCTATACTTATATGGGGGCTTTGAAGCCGAATCTGGGGAATGCTAATTATTGTTCGGCAGGGCAACTCTCTCCACTTTTAAATGACCCATATTATAAGACTATCGGCATTGGCACAAAGATATTCTTAGGCGGAAGCATAGGATTTATCGCCTGGCAGGGCACACAGCATAATCCGGGAGTGCCGAGAATTGATAAAGGCGTACCTAAGGTAGCTGCAGGAACACTGGCAGTAATCGGCGACCTAAAACATATGAAACCACAATGGTTGATAGGAACAAGTATGCTTGGTTACGGGGTCAGCTTGAGTGTGGGGATAGGTGTTCCCATACCGGTATTAGATGAAGAGATAATCAAATATACGGCGATTCGTGACGAGGAGATCTATACTCAGATCGTAGATTACAGCCAGGATTATCCCCAATGCAGGAGCCGCTCTTTAGGTGAAGTAAATTATACTCAGTTAAAATCCGGTAAGATAATTTTACAAAAGAAAGAAGTACCCACGGGCAATCTATCGAGCTATTCTAAGGCGCGTGAAATTGCCGAGCAGCTTAAATCATGGATCCAAAAGGGTGAGTTTCTTCTCACTGAGCCGGTGGCTTCCCTGCCCAACGAGGAATCAGGCTATAAATTTAAGCCGTTAAAAGAAAGGCCAATAATTTAAGGGAGTGAAAGATGACCTCTAAAAAAATAGTTTTACATTTTCCGCACCGCTTGGTAGATCAACCGATAGTTTATAAATTAGTAAAAGATTTTAACCTGAGTTTTAATATACTAAAAGCCTCGGTTACGCCGCAAGAGCAGGGGTTGATGGTTCTTGAGTTAGTCGGAGAAAAAGAGAACTTCAAGAAAGGAATTAAGTTTTTAGAATCATGCGGGGTTAAGATTCAACCCCTAAGCCAGGACGTCAGGCGCAATGAATCTAAGTGTACTGATTGTGGCGTATGTGTTCCGATTTGCCCTACCGCAGCCTTGGAGGTTGATCTTAAGACCCGCAAAGTTCATTTCCATAATAAAAAATGCATTGCCTGTGAACTTTGCATCAAGATTTGTCCTACCCGCGCAATGGAAGTGCATTTCTAGTCTAAGTATGAAGCAATTAGCCGGACTAAAAAAAATAATCTCAGGGTACGGTTCCTGTTTGGTTGCGTTTTCAGGAGGTGTAGATAGTACATTTCTACTTAAAGTTGCTTCTCTTGTTTTACCTAGAGGCGAGATTTTAGCGGTTACGGCCGATTCTTCTACTTACCCCGGGGAAGAGTTATTGTTTTCAAAAAATATCGCCAAGCGTCTGGGCGTGAGGCATAAAATAATCAAAACTTCAGAGTTAAAGGATAAAAGATTTATCTCTAATCCTATAAATCGTTGCTATTATTGCAAGAAAGAACTTTTCAAAAAGCTGAAGAAAATCGCAGGAGCATACAAGCTGAATTATGTATTAGATGCTAGTAATCTAACGGATGAGTTTGATTTTCGACCGGGAGATATTGCCAAGAAGGAATTAAAAATTCGTTCTCCTTTGGTTGAGGCGCGTCTGGCAAAAGAGGATATCCGCAGGTTAAGCAAGAAATTGGGCCTGGTTACCTGGGATAAACCTTCTCTTGCATGCCTTGCATCGAGAATTCCCTATGGCACGCAAATCTCCCGTAAGCTGCTAAATAGGGTTAATCGCTGTGAAAACTATTTGAAGAGAATCGGCTTTAGGCAAGTAAGACTCAGGCATTATAATGAACTTTGCCGGATAGAGGTTTTAAGTAAGGATATACCACTTCTTATAAACAAGCGTCAACAAGTGGTTAATAGATTAAAAAAGTTCGGTTACGATTGTGTAACCGTAGATTTAGAGGGTTATCGAACCGGAAGCATGAATCTAGGGAAATATGCAAGAAAAAATCGTTGATTTTTTAAAGAAAAAACAAGGTTATGTTTCAGGTGACCACATCAGCCACCGTCTGGGAATAACCCGGCAGGCTTTGTGGAAACATATCCAGGAGCTCAAGGATAATGGGTACGATATTGCAGCGGTCCCGCATTTAGGCTATAGGCTGATCGGGCTGCCTGACAGGCTCTTTACTTTCGAAGTCACCAGAGATCTAAATACGCAGTTCATCGGCAAAAGGATTCACTATTTTGATTCTCTGGCAAGCACCATGGATATGGCGATGCAACTGGGAATGAAAAAAGCCCCCGAAGGTACTCTGGTTTTAGCGGAATATCAGACTAGGGGCTGGGGGAGATTAGGCAGAAATTGGTCCTCCCCTAGGTATAAAGGCATATATTTATCCTTGATCTTAAGGCCAAAGATGTTGCCCGAGAGAGCTTCTATTTTAACTTTACTCTGCGCGGTAAGTATATGTGAAGCGATAAAGGCTGCATGCGGCTTAGATACTCAGATAAAATGGCCTAATGATATTTTGATCGATAATAAGAAGTTAGGCGGCATATTAACTGAATTGACCGCTTCTACAGATGAGATTAAATTTATGGCTGTAGGAGTTGGCTTAAATATTAACAACGATAAGAAGTCATTAGTTCCTCAGGCCACTTCTCTAAAAGAAAAAAAGGGAGAAGTTATCAATCGAGTCCACCTATTACAGGAAATATTACGTAGGATCGAGAGCAATTATCTGCTCTTTCAGAAAAAAGGAGCTGATTTTTTTATTGAAAAATGGCGTAAGCAGAGCATTACTTTGGGTAAAAGGATAAAAGTCCAGTGCCATAAAAAAATTATTGAGGGAGTAGCGCAGGATATCGATACTGACGGCGGGCTCTTGATCAGGAATGATTCCGGGGTGATCCAGAAGATTATGGCCGGCGATGTAATTCACTGCAGGTAACGTCAACCTCAAGCAATTTTTTGGTTGACAATTCCAGCGCAGCTACTAGAATATCTTTAAAGATGTCAAGTAGGTGCGTTTTATTTTCAGTTATCATATTTTTTGTTATTTTCAATCCTTGCCTCGGTGAGGAAACCTCTTCCTTAGGCCTCGGGCCGATTATCATTACCAAGAGCAAAGTCCATCTTCTGGATTCTTACTCAATAACCCGGGATGCTGCGGAGAGCCTGGCTTTTAATTCACCAATCGAGCAATTAAGCTTCTTGGCCTTAGATTTACAGAGCCGTTCGCCCCAAGGCGCTATCCAAACTGATTTTTCTTTACGTGGTTCGACCTTCCAGGGTGTGCTGATGCTTTTGGACGGAGCGCGGATTAATGACCCGCAGACCGGGCATCATAATTCTGATCTTCCGGTGACACTGGCAGACATTGAGCAAATAGAGATTACGCCCGGGATAAGTTCTGCTCGATTTGGCCCGGATGCAATCGGCGGAGCAATAAATATTACTTTGAAAAAGCCTAAAAGAGAAGAGGGGATTTTAGAGATAAGTTATGGAGAGTTTAAGACAAATTACGCTTTGCTGAGCATCAGTGAGATAATCGGTGATTTAGGGTTAAGGTTTTCAGTGGAGAATCAGGAATCCGATGGATTTTACGAGGATACGGATTCTGAAAAATTCACCACCAGCCTGAATTCATTCCTTGAGATCCCCGACGGAGAATTTAAATTCAGCTTTGGCTATCAGGAGAAAGAATTTGGTGCTTACGATTTCTATACTCCGGGGTGCGGCTATCTTTCTAAAGAATGGACCAAAACTTTTCTCCTAAATTCGGGGATGACTTTAGAAAAGGGCGGATTTCTGATTAAACCTAATTTTTTATGGCGTCGCCATTTTGATAAGTTTGCTTTAGATAAGACACTCAAGCGCAGCACTTACCTTAACCATCATCAAACAGATATTTATACCCCTAATATATATATACAAAAATATACTTCTAGCCTTGGTAAAATCGGCCTGGGCCTTGAATATGGAGAGGAGCGGATTAAGTCGACGAATTTAGGAGATCACACCAGAAACCACCGGAGCATATTTGCCGACGATGCTTTTGATCTAAACGATAGATTATCATTTGATTTATCCCTCCGTACTGATGACTTTGATGGTTTTAAAGAGGTAGAGACCGGCTCGGTTAATTGTAGATTTAAGTTCAGGGAAGGGAAGGGATTAAGCCTTGGCATATCAAGAAGCATTCGCGTCCCATCCTTTACTGAACTTTATTACAATGATCCTTTGACTTTAGGAAACTCCGGATTATCTGCAGAGAAATCAAAAAATTATCAAGCGGGCTACGACTATGAAAGAAAAGCTTTCTCTTTGGGTGTAGTGTTTTTCTTCCGCCAGGAGGAAGGCTTTATTGATTGGGTAAAACGTTCTCCTAGTCAGGTTAAGTGGCAAGCAGAGAATATCTCTGGAGCAGATGTATACGGTATAGAAAATTATTTAAGATTCGATATCAACGATTACCTGAAATTAAATACTAATTATACCTACATTAATAAATGTAATGATGACGATGTTTATTTGTACAAGTACGGCAGTAACTACATAAAACACCTCGTAAATTCAGTTCTTATCTTTGATTTACCGTTCGGGGTTCAAAGCATAGGGTTAACTTATAAGAAAAAGCCAAGCCGTGACGGATGGTTATTGGTTAGCACCCGCCTAGCCTATGATTTTAATAAAAACTTTCAGATATTCCTAAAAGGCACCAATCTCTTTAATGTTGAATATCAGGAGATAGAAGGAATTCCCCAGCCAGGCAGATATCTCGAAGCCGGCCTCCGCCTCTCCTGGTAAATAAAACTAGAAGCGTCTTTACTCCCAATCGGGAAGCGTCTTTGCAGCTGAAGCTAAGGGTGCCCCCTGAGGGGGCACCCTTCCTCACACCTTAGAAGACGCCTTAGCTTTGGCTCCAAAGACGCCTTAGCTTTGGCTCCAAAGACGCTTCTGCTTTGAAAGATAGGAAAGTAGTGATATAATAATTTATTATGAAGAATAAAGTGGAAAAGCAAGTGGAAAAGCAAGGAAGTAAGCGAGTGTTAGTGGCGATGAGCGGAGGAGTAGATTCTTCGATGGCCGCTGCTTTATTAAAGCAGAAGGGTTTCGAAGTCGTGGGGATTACGATGTATTTTATCTTAGGTAATTTCCAGAGGAAAAAGTCAAGGCTGCAAGCCCTTAAAAATATTGAGGATGCGCGCAGGATCGCGCATAAGTTGGGAATCGTGCATTATATAGTGGATATGCAGAAGGTCCTCAATCAACGCGTGATCAAAGATTTTTGCCAGGAGTATAGCAAAGGCAGGACCCCTAATCCTTGCGTACGATGCAACCAGTATCTTAAATTTGATGCATTATTAAAGAAAGCAGAAGAGCTGGGAGCTGATTTTCTTGCTACCGGCCATTATGCAAGAATAGTTAAGACAGAAGCAGGGTATCAGCTGCGAAAAGGGAAGGATCTTTTTAAAGATCAGTCGTATTTTCTTTATCGACTAGGCCAGAAGCAGCTGGAGCGTATACTTTTCCCCCTCGGCACTTATACAAAGAGTAAGATCGTAAAGCTGGCAAATAAATTTAAATTTGCATCAGCGAATAGATCAGAAAGCCAGGAAATATGCTTTTTAGCAGACGAGAATTACCGCCAATTTATTAAAACCCGGATCAAGGGAAAGATAAAGCCGGGAGATATCGTAGATGCGGGCGGTAATAAATTAGGCAGGCATAAGGGAATAGCTTTTTATACCATTGGCCAGCGTGAGGGGCTAGGGATAGCCAAAGGTTATCCGCTATATATATCGAGAATAGATTCTAAGAAGAACCAGATAATCGTCGGTCCCAGGGAAGGAGCCTTGAGCAGGGAATTTCTGGTAAAGCAGCCAAATTTTATTCTTAATCCGATAAAAAAGAAGATTGCCCTTAAGGTAAGGATAAGGTATAATCACAAAGAAGAAGCAGCAGAGGTTTCCCTGCAAAATTCAAAGCTAAAGGTTAAATACAAAGAGCCACAGTTCGCGATAACTCCCGGTCAATCCGCAGTATTCTATGATCGGGATTCAGTAATCGGCGGAGGGATTATCGATAGAGTTTTAGACTAAAATGATCAGAAGACAATTTAAAGAGTTAGAAGAGAAGATCAATAAATTAAAGAAGAAGCGTAATGCTATAATCTTAGCGCATAAT
>JAHIZC010000013.1 GCA_018814745.1 Candidatus Omnitrophota bacterium | reverse complement strand
TTTCTCCCAATGTCAGTAATCTGGCTATGTCCGGAGCAGGCTTGAGGGGTGTAATGTTTGAATCCCCTGCTTTTAATAATAAATTCAATTATCTTGCTTTTTGGGGGAGGGAAGGCGGCGGTAGATTTGGTGATCTTTCTCCGGATTTACGGAAGAGCAAACATGCTTTCTTAGAAGGCGTTAATTTAAATTATTCACCAAACGAAAAACAGAATTATGGTTTTACCGTTGCGCATGGCCACGGAAGAGACAGGGAGCTCCATTTAAATAGATATAGTTATGATTTAATCAGTAATTGGCACCTGGATAATTGGCATTTAGGTTATGAAATAGCGCATGATTCTGAAAGCTTCGCTCACCTGATTAATACCCGCTACACTAAACCGAAATTAAACCTATCCGCGGAAATTCGTAATATCGACGAGAATTATTATACAATATCAGAGGGTACCTGGCGGCAGGGTGAGCTTGGAGCGCTCTTCAATCTTAATTATGAACCTACTGAACAACTCTATGTTAACAGCAGATTGGATGTATATTTAGACAGGTTGAATCCTGCTCTGGATAATAATGACCGATGGAATCAGGACTTCGACTGGAGTGCTAATTACCGCCTCGACCCGGATACTTCTTTAGGCCTAACTTATACATTTCAGAATCAATTAGGAAGGGTTTCCCAGATACGTTATCAGAGTCCGGGCCTTTCAATGAATAAAAAGTTTAACTTTTTCAAGGAGATTTACAGTTATCTAAACTACTATCATCAGGATAATAAGAATTTTTCTGCTCCTGCATCTGATTATATAAATGAACGTTTATACGCAGGGATAAGATTCGATTTAATCAAAGACATATATTATTATCTAAACGGCGAGTATAATTGGTTAACCGAGAGGCAGGCAGGAGTGAGGTCAAAACCGAGAGCCTGGGAAACGGGGTTAAGCTGGTCTAATAGATTTGGTGATTCGCCCTTTTATGGCAACTTCCGGGTTAATTATCGTGATGAAGAGGAGGCGACTTCTAATCTGAGTTTTCTCTCAGGACAGGATTACCTCGAAGGCTACTCGCAGCTATCCTACAGGCCGACTCCGGATGCCGAGATTTACGGCGCCTGCCGTGTGCGTAATATATGGGCAGATAATCCCAGCGTTTCTAAGCGTATTGATCTAGATTTTAACGCCGGTATGCGTTATGTTTGGGATACAGGGATGAGCTATGAATCCGTAGGCAGTATTAAGGGGTATGTTTTTAAGGATCTTAATTCTGATGGCCTCAGGCAGCGCGATGAAGCCCCGGTGGAAGGGATAAAGGTATGGCTGGGGAAGGATAAGTCTCAAGTGACGGATTTATTCGGTTATTATAAATTTAAGAATGTCCGTGGCCGCAAGGCCTTTGTTAACCTCGATACCTCTAGCTTACCTGCGGGATTTGTTCCTACGGTTCCGGTTACTCAGGGAGTGAATATCGAGCATAGCCGGATGATCAATCTAGATTTCGGAATAATCTCACGTACTGAAATAACCGGTATAGTCTTTGAAGACGCAGACAATAATCTTAAATATAACAAAGGAGACGCAGGAGTGAAAAATGTGACGGTAACGTTAGAAGACGGCCGGAAGGCGATCACTGATGATGCCGGACGTTATTCTTTCCGCAATATCCCATCCGGTAGTCATGTGGTGATTTTAGACTTAAACAGCTTACCAATTTACTATATCCCTCAAACCCCGATAAAAAAAGAAATCACCCTTTTTGAAGGGGTGGCCTATATTCACAACCTACCTTTAAAGAAAATAGAGCAAAAAGAGTAGCCTCAGCCGTTTAGCGGCTATAGATAGTTTCTAAGACTTTGGATGATCTTTCATTGCCTCCATCTTTAGTTTCGATTTTCGTTGTCTGCTGAATCATAAACGATAAATTTCTTTGATTCTTCTCTCTGGCAATTGAAGCGAGGGATTTTTCCTCTTGGGCGATAGCATCTGTTTCTTTGACTTCATCCAGCCCCACATTTATGCCTGGTACTGCCGGAATGCTAAAAGATACCCCGATAGATAGATTATCCTGAGCAAGTGCGGAGCTTGCAATAAATAATAGGGAAATCGTAATCATCAAAACTTTTCTCAACTTAGTAGTTTTTTTCATTTCTTCCTCCTTACTTTTTAAGCAATTTCTTTCTTAATCCTATCCTCAAGATCTTTCAGGGATTTGATTCCTTTCCCGTTGATATCCAGCTCTTTCATAAAATCAACTAACCAGGCGATCAGCTTAGTACGGGATAATTTTATTCCGGTTGAGAATAGAGCATCTTTTCCTAATTTGTCCAGAAAATCAACTTCCTCGCGATTAAGAAAGGTCACTACGCGCTGATTTTTCCCGCAAATCACAAGGTTTTTCATCTTAGCCTCCGCAAATAAAAAAGCCCTGGCCTACCTGCCGGCAGGCAGGCAAAAGTTTGCCAGGGCTTAATCGCCATTTTACCCTTCGATTCGTCCGCCTTCGGCGGACTCACTCAGGGTCTTTTT
>JAHIZC010000158.1 GCA_018814745.1 Candidatus Omnitrophota bacterium | reverse complement strand
TCTCGCTACCAAAGCGGCGTGACTTGTGAGTCCCCCTCTTGCGGTTAAAATTGCCTGAGCTGCACGCATCCCTTCGACGTCTTCCGGATTAGTCTCTTCACGCACAAGAACCACCTTCTTACCGGACTTTGCCCATGCAACCGCATCATTGGCAAAAAATACTATCTGCCCCTTTGCTCCTCCGGGACCGGCAGGCAGGCCCTTGGTTAGAGGCTGTTTGGTCATCTCTACCTTAGGATCGATTACCGGATGCAACAACTCATCTAATTGAGCGGGAGTTACACGCATCACTGCCATCTCTTTTGTGATCAATTTCTCCTTTAACATATCCATCGCCATGCGCATCGCAGCCGGGCCATTACGTTTTCCTACCCGGCACTGCAGCATAAATAACCGGCCATTCTCAATCGTAAACTCAATATCCTGCATATCGCGATAATGCTTTTCCAGGCGCTTCTGAATATTAAATAACTCTTTATAGATTTTCGGCATCCGCCTCTCTAGAGTAACTAAATCTTTATTGTGTTCCGATGTAGAATATCCGTTTATCGGAGCAGGAGTACGCGTTCCCGCAACCACATCTTCCCCCTGGGCATTGACTAAATATTCTCCGTAAAAATTATTCTCTCCATTACCCGGGTTACGCGTAAAAGCAACACCCGTAGCTGAACCTTCCCCCATATTTCCAAAGACCATCGTCTGAACATTAACCGCAGTGCCCCACTCAGCAGGTATTTTCTCTATGCGGCGGTAACTGATTGCGCGTTTTCCATTCCAAGAACTAAATACCGCGCCTATCCCTCCCCAAAGCTGCTGATTGTGATCGTCGGGAAAATCCTTCTTTAATACTTGTTTTATCTTGGCCTTATATTTTGTGCAGAGTTCCTTAAGATCATCAACCTTCAGGCCCGTATCAGAAGAGTAACCTTTATTTTTTTTCATCTGATTCATGATCTTCTCCAGCTGCTTACGGATACCCTTTTCATCTTTTGGCTCGATGCCTGCGGCCTTCTCCATCACTACATCAGAATACATCGTAATTAACCTGCGGTACGCATCATAAACAAATCTGGCGTTTCCACTCTGTTTTATTAAGCCGGGTATAGTTTTTTCGGTTAAGCCGACATTCAACACCGTCTCCATCATCCCGGGCATGGACTTTCTTGCGCCGGAGCGCACAGAAACGAGAAGAGGATTATTCGCATCGCCGAACTTCTTTCCCATCAGCTTCTCAACCTTATTCAATGCCTTCTGCACTTCCTCTCTTAAGCCCTGAGGATATTTTCTCTTATGCTTATAAAAATACGTACAAACCTCGGTGGTAATCGTAAAACCCGGCGGGACCGGAAGCTTTAAATTTTTACTTCCTGCCATCTCCGCCAAATTAGCTCCTTTGCCACCTAAAAGATTTTTTAAAGTTCCGTTACCGTCTGCCTTGCCTCCTCCAAAGAAGTAAACCCCGTTAGAAATCCTTTTACCCGTAGAAAGTTTTCTATTTCTAACGGGGTAAACATTTCGCTTAGCCATTACTAAATACCCCCCTTTTTTAGCGATCAGCTGTCAGCTTTCAGTTTTCAGCTAAATACTATTTTAACTTGTTCTCTAAATATTCTTTCAGCTTATCAATGCCGATACGTTCCTGCTGCATTGTGTCTCTCTGGCGCACTGTAACCTGCCTATCTTCTAGCGACTGAACATCAACCGTAACGCAAAAGAGTGTGCCCACTTCATCCTGCCTTCGGTAAAGTTTGCCGATTGCCCCGGTGTCATCATAAACAGTAATTATGGACTTCTTAAGCCCAGAGGCGATTTTCTTCGCTAATTCTACGATCTCAGGACGATTCCTTAATAAGGGAAAAACCGCTGCTTTTACAGGCGCTAAATCTTTATCTAACTTTAAAACTACCCGTAAATCATTCTTGACCTTCTCTTCATGATAAGCGTCGACTAAAAACGCCAATACGCTCCTATCTACTCCGCCCGAGGGCTCGATGATATAAGGATAAAATCTTTTCTTTATTGTATGATCGAAATATGTTAAATCTTTTCCACTCTGCTCTGCGTGCCGCCTTAAGTCGAAATCCGTTCTATTAGCAAT
>JAHIZC010000157.1 GCA_018814745.1 Candidatus Omnitrophota bacterium | reverse complement strand
GCAGTAGAAAAAATTAATTTCCAGGGAATGCATTATCGTCGTGATATCGGGCGCAAAGCAATAGCAAGATAAGCAAAAGACTTTTGGTTGAGGTTACGGTTACGTTTTAAAAGTTTCGTTGTTAGTAATAAAAGGTTACGTGTAAAATTTTTTACGAACAACATAACCTTTTTAAACGAAACGGGCTACGTAACCCTAACCGAATAACGAAATTTGGGAGGAGCTATGAGTAAATTTATAAGCATAATTATGGGCAGCCAATCGGATCTAACCACAGTTCAGCCGGCGATAGATCTACTTAAGGAATTTAAAGTCGGTTTCGAAGTTAAAGTTTTATCCGCACATCGTACGCCCAAATTATTAGAGAAGTATGTAGAAGCGGCATCCAGAAGGGGTACAAAAATATTTATTGCGGCGGCCGGAGGCGCAGCTGCCTTAGCCGGCGTGATTGCTTCAGGCACTACATTGCCGGTAATTGGAATACCCGTTGAGACAAAAAGTTTAAAAGGGTTGGATTCTTTATTATCTACGGTTCAGATGCCGCCAGGTGTGCCGGTGGCGAGTATGGCAATCGGAAGAGCGGGGGCAAAGAATGCCGCGTTATTCTCTCTTGAGATTTTGGCGATTAAAGATAGAACTATCAGCGCAAAGCTTAATACCCATAAGAAGAATATGCGCGTTAAGATCAAAAAGATAAAGATTAAAGTATGAAGGCAACCAAGATATTGAATTTAAATCCGGATAATCCCGAGAAAGAATATATCAGGGAAGCTGCCGAGGTCTTGATCAAAGGGGGGCTGGTGATAATCCCCACTGAGACGGTCTATGGCATCGCCGCTAATATGACTAATAAAAAGACATTGGAAAGATTATATGAGATCAAGCAAAGGCCGAAAGATAAACCCTTCTCTTTACATATCGCATCAATAGAAATGATTGATAAGTATGCGAAAAATATACCGGTTGCTGCTTATAAGCTAATGGATAAATTTTGGCCGGGCCCGTTAACGATAATATTTCAATCCAGAAAAGACGGTAAGGTTGGCATACGCATGCCGGATAATGAAGTTGCCCTAAGGATAATCGAGGAGGCGGCTGTTCCGATAGTTTGTCCGTCGGCGAATACCTCGGATAATCCGGCTCCCGTAGATTTCCAGCAAGCAATAAAAGACCTAGAGGGGCTGGTAGATCTGGCGATTAATACCGGTAAGGCTAAACTAGGTATTGAATCTACGATCGTAGACGTTACAGTTAATCCGTTAGTAGTCTTAAGAGAAAAGGCGATTAAAAAAGAGACGATCGAAGCGATTGCTGCAAGAAAAACCGTTCTCTTTGTCTGTACAGGAAATTCCTGTCGTTCAGTTATGGCCCAGGCGATGCTGGTGAAGATATTACAAGAAAAGAACAGGAGCGATGTCGAAGTTCTATCCGGAGGAATAATGATGTTGAGCGGGTTAATCGCCTCCGATGAGACAAAAGAAGTCTTAAGAACAGAGAATATCGATGTTTCCTTGCATCGCTCGCAAAGAGTCACTCCCGATATCCTTAATAGGTCCGATGTTATATTGGTTATGGAAAAAATGCACGAGCAAAGAATCCTTGAAATATCTCCGAATACAAAAAATAGGCTTTTTTTATTAAAAGAATTTGCTAAAATAGGAACTAATAACTTGAATATTGAGGACCCGATCGGAAAATCATTAGATTTTTACGAGAGGATATTCAATACGATAAAAGAGGCGGTAGAAAGGGTGAGTAATATAATATGACCCATTCGACTCGCTTCGCTCGTTCAAGGTCATACTGTGCTTCGACTCGCTCAGCATGGTTCTTCTTCGATTTCACTCAGAATCATTCGAAGAATCATGAGCACAGTCGAATGAGAAGCATGGTGAGTGAAATCGAACCAAGCGACTGAAAGGAGTCGAAGGATGAAGACCATAATTATTGCTTCGGATCACGGCGGGTTTACTTTAAAAGAAGAATTAAAATCTTTTTTAGAGACGCTGGGACTTAAAATTAAAGACATAGGCGCTTATTCAATTGAAAGTACTGACTATCCTAAATTCGCTTATAAATTAGCAAAGGGTATTTCAAGCGGGAAGTTTAAGAGAGGTATTTTGATCTGTAAGAGCGGTATTGGGAATTCTATCGTCGCAAATAAATTACCGCGCGTCCGGGCAGCGCTCTGCTGCAATTTAAAGGCAGCCCGGCTCTCGCGAGAGCATAATGATAGTAATGTATTGATACTCGGCGCATCTTTCCTAAAGCCTGCAATAGCCAAGAGGATGATAAAGATTTGGCTGAATACGAAGTTTCAGGGCGGCAGGCATAAAAGGAGATTGAATCAAATAAAGGAGATCGAGAAGAAGATAAGTGAGGACATAAGTTATGAAGAGAAGCGAACATAACTTATTTGTCCGAACTTACCCCACACCACTTTTTTGTAACAGAAGTCGAGTTTATCAAAAAGGTGTGAGGAGGATGGTAATACCTATGGTTTATATCAAGCATATTTTC
>JAHIZC010000156.1 GCA_018814745.1 Candidatus Omnitrophota bacterium | reverse complement strand
ATGCTGATACAGGTAAGAATGTCACTGTAAAGGAACTGTTCGAAAGAAAAGATTCTGTAAAGTTTACCTTTAGCTGCGATGATAATCTTAAGGTAAAAAAGAGCAAAATAAAAGATATAGTCTATAATGGGAATAAGCCCGTATTTAGACTTAAAACAATTTTGGGCAAAGAAATCATTGCTACTTCTAATCATCCTCTGCTTACTTTTGCCGGTTGGAAAGATTTGGGAGAGTTGCGTATGGGTGAACGCATCGCATTAGTCAGAACCATTCCTTTTCAAGGAGGTGTTACTTTAGAGCCTTATAAAATAATTACTCTGGCAGGGGTTCTTTCTGAAGGAAACACCTGTCACCCCAGTGCTATTTATTATAACAACCAAGAGATTCTAGTGGATGATTTCATAAACAATGTTGAAAAGTTTGAAAATACTGTTGCCCGCGTCTATAAACGGCGGGGGGGTTTTGAAGTCTGTGTAGGAACAGGCAAAGATACAAAATTCATAAAGGGGAATACTCCTTGGAATAAGGGCTTAACCAAAGATACGTATTATTCCACAATATTACTTTTATCCAATAAAAAATGTGGCGCAAGAATCTGGATTGAAGAGTTAGGTTTAAGCTATAAAAAAGCTTCCGAGAAATTCATTCCTCAAAAGATATTTTGCCTAAACAATAAAGAATTGGCTTTATTTTTAGGAAGACTCTGGTCTGGTGACGGCTTTGTATTTTCTAAAGAGAATAAAGCCAATTCCATTCCTTTTTATGCAACTTCGTCTTATAAGCTAAGCCGACAATTACAGGAGCTTTTGCTTAGATATGGAATTGTTACTTGTTTAAAAAAGAAACTATTTAGATATCGGTATAAAGATATTTATAAGGAAAGGCAAGGTTATGCTTTATACGTATTTGGCCGAGAAAGCGTGATTAAATTTAGCGAACATATTATTCCATTTATAGTGGGCAAAGATGAGCAAATTAGACAATTACGTGCTTATTATAAACTTATAGCACCTTCCCTAGAATCAAAAGACACCTTACCCAGTGAAATCAAGCGGATTGTTCAAGAGGAAAAAGAAAAATTTGGAATAAGTTGGAGGGATTTAGAAAAAAGAACCGGCATTTGTATGAAAGAATTCTGTGGAAGTATGAAATTACACAAAAAAGGCTTTAGGAAAAATACTATTTTGCGCCTTGCCCAATTCTTTGAGTCCCCTCGATTATTGAGATTTGTGAATTCAGATATTGTCTGGGATAGAGTTGAGTTTGTTGAATATATTGGTATAGAACCCACCTATGATTTAGAAATCGAAAAAGTGCATAATTTTGTAGCCAATGGCATTATAGTGCATAATTCGCACTCAACGGCATATGCCTTGATCTCTTACCGCACTGCATATCTAAAAGCAAATTTCCCGGTTGAATTCATGACTGCGTTGCTTACTTCAGAACGCGATAATACTGATAAAATCGTAGAGTATGTGAATGAGGTAAGCCGAATGGGGCTTAAGGTGATGCCTCCGGATATTAACGAAAGTGAGGCATTGTTTAAAGTCGAAGATCAAAATACTATCAGGTTTGGTTTATTGGCAGTGAAGAATGTGGGCCGTGGAGCTGCTGAGTCGATAGTCGAAGCAAGAAAAAAAGGTGGTTTTGACTCTTTGAATAATCTCTGTTTGAATATTGACCTTCGGTTAGTAAACAGGAAGGTTTTGGAAGCTTTGATTAAATGCGGGGCATTGGATAGTTTTAATCTGCCTCGGGCGATGATGTTTGCATCGCTGGATATAATTTTGGAATCTGCTTCCCGTAGTCAGAAAGAGAAGGCCAGGGGGCAGCTTTCTTTCTTTGATAAAAGCCTTCAGGGTAACGGATTCAAGGATATGACTAAGGATATTCCCCGGGTAAGAGAGTGGCCGGAGCCGCAGTTACTCGCTTTTGAAAAAGATATGCTGGGTTTTTACATTAGCGGACATCCACTGGCGCGTTATGCAAAGCAGCTAAAGCGTTTTTCTTCCTCCTCTACCGGTACACTCTCAAAGCACAGCGATCAGGATGCAATAAAGTTAGTGGGTTTAATCGCTAAGATTAAAAATACTGTTACTCGTGTCAAGCAAGAAAAGATGTCGATTTTAAAGATTGAGGATTTGACCGGAATAGTTGAGGGGTTAGTCTTTCCGCGTACTTATCAACGGGTATCGCGCTATATCCAGCCCAATACAGTTGTACTTATAAGAGGGACTCTTAACCTGCGAGAGGACACCCCCAAGATCTTGATCAATGATTTATTTCCCTTTGATGAGATTTATACATTAGTCACCGGAGTGAGTATAAATATTTCCGGGTTGAGAGAGAATATTTTTGAAAGCCTGAAGGAGTTGCTTGCTTCTTCTCGAGGCAATGTCCCGATATACCTAAATCTAGATACTCCTACTAAGTCTAAGGTGCAATTAGTAGTCGGAGAAGCGCTTTACGTCACTCCTTCCGAAGAGTTACTGCAAAATATCGATGACCTCCTAGGCGAAGACCGCCTCTCTTTAACGATATAATAATAGTCGATTTTATCTGAAGGAATGGGTCCTGTCGCCTCATAGCAAACGAATCTGTCAGTCTTTTTCGCTCAGGTCGATTTCTTAACGCCAATGATCTTTCGCATTTCGGTGGCTGCTGAACTCGCGCTTTTTGCTCTAGCAAAAATCGCTCAAACAGCATCGCCATCCCAAAATTGCCCCGTCTACGTCGGGGCCTTGGGATTCACTCAATGCTCAAGCT
>JAHIZC010000155.1 GCA_018814745.1 Candidatus Omnitrophota bacterium | reverse complement strand
TAGGGGCTTTAGATTCAAATCGAAATCAACGATTAGTGGATAAACAATATAGTCATCATTCCTTCTTAAATCCGCCCAGCTGTAACCAAAGAGGAATTCTATCGCCTCAAGGGTTTTTTCTTCTCTTTCTTCTGCTAAAGCTCCTGAGAAAATCAAGAAACACAGCATTAATAATAAAAAAGCTCTTTTCATTTCATTGTATTATATGCAAATATTCATTAGAACTCAAGAGGTCTTTATAATATAATATAACCAGAGGAGGCTGTATGCCAAAAGATCCGGTATGCGGGATGGAAGTGAAGGCAGCGGATGCGATTAAAGTCAACAAGGCAGGCATTGAATATTTTTTCTGCAGCTCGCATTGTAAAGATAGATTTCTCAAACAAGAGAAGCTCGGAGATTCAGCAGTTTGTTACCCTTCCGGGAAAAAACCATTCTACAAGAATAAATTATTCATAATAGTTGCTATAAATATTCTTCTTCTCTTGAGTTCCTACCTCTTTGCTTTTCTTATTCCTTTTCGCGAAAACTTTCTGGTCTATCTTAGGCTTATCTGGTGGGCTGTATTATTGGGTATTTTTTTAGGAGGCATAATCGATTATTACATTCCGCGTGAATACATATCCAAGGTTCTTTCTCGCAGAAAACCGTCTACAATATTAAATTCCGTACTTTTAGGTTTCCTGATGAGTGCCTGCAGCCACGGTATATTAGCCCTCTCGATTCAATTACATAAAAAAGGAGCTTCCAACCCTGCGGTGGTCAGTTTTCTTATGGCCAGCCCCTGGGCTAATTTTGCTATCACCATATTATTATTCGGTTTTTTCGGGACAAAGGCAATATTTCTGGTTATCAGTGCAATAATCATAGCGATCAATACAGGTTTTATATTTATGTTTTTAGAGAAAAGGAATTTAATCGAAACAAATCGTAACACCGTAGAGGTTGCGGAAGATTTTTCTATTAAAAGAGATATTCAAAGGCGGATGAGAGATTATAAATTTAGTTTAAGCAGTTTACGTGTGGACCTTAAAGGCATAGTAAGAGGCGCTCTCGCTCTTTCGGATATGGTGCTTTGGTGGATAATCATAGGAATGATTTTAGCGAGTTTAGCCGGTGCATACATCCCGGTTGATTTCTTCCATAAGTTCATGGGGCCTACTCTCTTAGGTTTGATCGTTACTTTAGCTTTGGCTACAGTAATCGAAGTCTGTTCAGAAGGTTCCTCACCGCTATCCTTTGAGATATACCGGCAGACAGGGGCTTTCGGGAATAGTTTTGCTTTTTTAATGGCCGGGGTTGCTACGGATTATACAGAGATAGGGTTAATTTGGGCTAATATCGGAAAGCGTACAGCATTGTGGCTTCCGGTCGTAACCGTTCCTCAGATTTTGCTTATCGGGTATATTGCAAACATAATTTTTAAATAACACTGATCACTGACATCATAAAAATTATTTGAAAAACACTTGACAAATGAGACTAACATGGTATCATTCTTAGGAAGGGAGGGAAAAGATGGATACGACTATCAGATATATGCTTCGGCCGGTAGCACATTGTAAGGAAGGCTGCTCTAGTTTGTCCTGGACAAGACATTAAACTGTCCCTCGGTTTTATAATAATTTTATGGAGAGTGAATGAAATTAATAAATAGAGATACAGATTATGCTATCAGGGCTCTGTGTTATATCTTCAAACATAAAAAGAAGGTGATCTCGGCTTCAGATCTGGTAAGTGAGTTGCGCATACCGCGTTCTTTTTTAAGGAAGATACTGCAAAAACTGAATAAGAAAGGGATACTTAAGTCTTTCAAGGGCCAGGGCGGAGGTTTTTTAGCGGCAAAGCCAGCGGATAAAATATTGCTGGTAGATCTGATCGAAACATTCCAGGGTAAAGTGAGTTTAAATGAATGTTTTTTTAGAAAACTAACCTGTCCTCACAAGCGCACCTGCGTATTAAGAGATAAGTTGGATAAAATAGAAAAGCAGGTGCTCAAAGAATTAAAAAGAATTACAGTGGTTTCTCTACTTAGATAGGAAGGATGATTCATGGCTACACGCAAAATAATAAAGATTAACGCAGAAAAGTGTAATGGCTGCGGCTTATGTATTCCCAACTGTCCGGAGGGAGCGATTCAGATTATTGACGAAAAGGCGCGGCTGATCAGCGATTTATTCTGTGATGGCCTGGGTGCCTGCATTGGGCATTGCCCGGAAGGCGCAATAACTATAGAGGAGCGGGAAGCCAAGGATTATGATGAGAAGAAGGTGATGGAGAATATCGTTAAACAGGGGCAAAATGTTATTAAAGCCCACTTAGAGCACCTTAAGGGCCATAATCAAAGTGGTTATCTTAATGAAGCTTTAGATTTCTTAAAGGAACGTAAAATCGAGGTTGACTTTAGAGAAGACCATGCAGGAGATCAACACGAACATTCAGGATGCCCGGGTTCAAAAGTTATGCAATTCGCCCGAAGAGAAAGAGTTGATAAAAATAAGGTTCAGGCGAAACTCGAATCTCAGCTAAGGCAGTGGCCGATACAGATTAAACTTATTCCTGCGATCGCTCCTTTTTTGAATAATGCGGATATTTTGATTGCTGCTGATTGCGTTCCTTTTACCTATGCGGATTTTCACGAAGATTTGTTAAAGGGCAAAGTTTTATTAGTGGGCTGCCCTAAATTAGATGATCTGGATTTGTATCAGGACAAAATAACTCAGATGCTAAAGAATAATGATGTAAAGACCATAACCTACGCCCATATGGAGGTTCCTTGTTGTTTCGGGTTAGTAGGCGCTATAAAGACGGCAATCTCCGAAGCAGGGAAAAATATTCCGTTTGAAGAAGTAGTGATAAGTATAAAAGGGGATAGATTACAATGAGCTTTAAATGTCCGGGTCAAGACGAGAGGCATCTTAAGGCAGAGATTATTCAGTGCCCGGAATGCGGATATAAAGTTGAGATTTTCTCTGATGAAGTGGAAGTTAGATGCCCTAAATGCAAAGGCTTGGCTTGCCGCGATAGATTACCTTCTTGTGTTGATTGGTGTAAATACGCGCGTAAGTGTGTCGGGGAAGATAAATGGAGAAAACTAAAGAAATCATAGTGGGGAGGGAGAATTGATATGGTCGATTCGGCCTTGAAAGCAAAGGTTCTATTGGCGCAGAAGAATGAGATTACGGAACGACTAATCTATAGTAAACTATCTTCACTTGCAAAAGATAAGCAGCAAGCACAGATTCTGGATAAGATCTCTGGTGAGGAGCTTAAGCATTATGAGTTCTTCAAAACTTTGACTAATCTAGACGTCAAGCCAAATAGGCTTAAGATAAGCTTCTTTGTATTTATAGCTAAGGTATTCGGCCTTACCTTTGGCCTTAAGCTGCTTGAAAAAGGCGAAGACCTTGCGCAGGATGATTATGAACAGCTGCAATCAATCTCAAGTGAAGTTGAGCAGATAATCCAAGATGAGAAAACGCATGAAAATCAACTGATAGATTTAATCGATGAGGACCGTTTGAAATATGTTAGTTCCATTGTGCTCGGCCTTAATGATGCTATGGTTGAGCTTACAGGGGCGTTAGTAGGATTTAGCCTGGCATTGCAGAATACAAGGCTGGTAGGTATTGTAGGTTTGATCACAGGGATCGCTGCTTCTTTATCCATGGCAGCCTCGGAATATTTATCTACCAGGCATGAGAAGACAGATAAAAGTCCGCTAAAGGCAAGTATCTATACAGGCCTTACCTATATAGGTACGGTGGTTATTTTAATTCTACCTTATTTGCTGCTAGAAAATATTTATCTTTGTTTGAGTTTGGTAATCGTGTTTGTGCTGTTAATAATTTCTGTATTTACCTACTATATTTCCGTAGCTAAAGAGTTGGATTTTAGAAAAAGATTCTTAGAGATGGCCGGGATAAGCGTAGGCGTGGCAGCGATTAATTTTGTGATTGGGTTAGTTATCAGACATACATTTGGTATAGAGGTTTAAAAAAAGGAGGCGGATTGCTATGACAGAGCTTAAAGATTTATTTCAAACTGCGGATTGGAAACAGGAGAAGCATGTTCCTGTAATAGAAGCAGCGGATAAGGTAGGAAAGAGTGAGCTTCTCAAAATCACCGTAAGCGTAGGAAAACAAATTGCGCACCCAAATACCACTGAACATCATATCAGTTGGACCGATGTGTATTTTTTGCCCGAAGGAGAGAAGTTTCCTTATCAGATCGGTAAATTCGAATTTACCGCTCATGGAGCATCGGCTCAGGGACCAAACACCAGTACGGTATTTACGCAGCCAGAGGTGGTATGCAGTATTAAAACAGATAAGGCAGGAACGATCCTTGCTTCCTCATATTGTAATATTCACGGTCTTTGGCAGGATTCTAAGAAGGTAGAAATAGCATAGGTTTTTTAAAAAGGGGAGGTCGGATATGGATAAATACAAATGCAAAGTTTGCAGTTACATCTATGATCCTGCGAAAGGTGATCCTGATAATGAAGTTTCTGCGGGAACAAAATTCGAAGATCTTCCCGACAGCTGGGTCTGTCCCGAATGTGGCGTGGGAAAGGATGAGTTCGAAAAGATTTAGTAAGAAGATTATACCAGGAGGGTGTATGATAAAGGATAACCTCTCTACGAAGTGTAAGCCTTGCGAGATAGGGACGCCTCCTTTACCTAAGGAGAAGGTAGAAAAACTGCTTGCTGAATATGAAGGTTGGCAGTTAATTGAAGATAAAAAAATAGTTAAGGAATTTAAATTTAAAAACTTCAAAGAAGCCAAACATTTCTTTGATCTTGTGGCGGAAAAAGCAGAGGAGCAGGGACACCACCCGAACTTTACCCTAATTTATAACAAACTAAAAATTACTCTTTTTACTCATGCCGCAGGAGGTTTGACGGAAAACGATTTTATCATGGCAAAGATTATTGATCAGTTACAAAGCAAATGATAGCGAAAGAATTAAAGATTAAAGAGGTAATCCAGAGGACATATAACGTAAAGAGCGTGCGTCTTGGAGTCGGGCAAGATGTCGAATATAAGGCCGGACAGTTCATGTGCGTGCATCTCTTGGCAGAGAATGAATGTAGGAGGTATCTTTCGATTTCCAGCTCTCCTACTGAAAAAGGATATATTGAGTTCACTAAGAAGATAACAGAAAGCGACTTTTCTCGTGCCCTGGATAATTTAAAAGCAGGAGATTCATTGAGGGTAGAATATCCTATGGGTAATTTTACCTTGAAGGATCCTAAAGAGAAAATCGCTTTTTTATCCGGAGGCATAGGTATTACTCCTATCAGGAGTATCGCTAAATTTGTAGTTGATAGTAATCTTGGCACAGATTTAGTTTTGCTTTATGCCAACCGTGCGGCTAAAGATGTCGCCTTTAAGGAAGATTTTGATTTGATGCAGAAGGGTTATCCTAAATTAAAGGTGGTGCATGTTCTTTACGAAGCTGACCCCGGATTTAACTGCAGGGAGGGCCGAATTGACGCAGAGATTATAAAGAATGAAATAGCGGATTACCAGGAGAGGAGATTTTATCTCTGCGGCCCGCCGGCTATGGTTGAGG
>JAHIZC010000154.1 GCA_018814745.1 Candidatus Omnitrophota bacterium | reverse complement strand
CTCTACTACTATCCCGATATCCCCCTGATCCACTTTTTTGGCCGGCAACCTGTCCAACACCTCTAGTATTGCCTCAGGCGAACTGCCGTATTTTTTGATTATCGGCTTAATCACCCTTTCCCGGAAAGCAGGATAATAACCCTCTACTCCTGACAGCTCCCTAAAATTTACCCACTCGCCTTTAAATTCAGGAGGCCCCTTCAATTTAACCGTAAGATAGTGCAGGATCAGGATTGCCGAAGCATCCTTGGCCGCAACATTACAAGCCAGGGAGGTTATCTTCTTCTCGGCCAGATCCACAGAGTATTCATCAGCCAGGAACTTAACAGAAGCAACTGGTTCCGGCTTGCATTTAGCATACTCATCCCAGGCTTTTTGTATTGCTATAGAATATCCCACAATCTTTTTATTTTACTATCTTTTTCCACCGTCTGCAATAATTATCTTGAACCTTTAGGTTTGCACCTTGTGCTTATTTAATATATAATAGGGGCTATGATTTATGACCGTTTTCAACAAGAGGCAATTGATTATATTAATCAGGGAAATTCTGTAATCGTCTCTGCACCTACAGGCGCAGGAAAAACTGCAATTGCTGAACATATCATCAGTGGATCTATTAAAAACAAAATAGGCGTAATCTATACCGCTCCGATCAAAGCCCTCTCCAACCAGAAATTCAGGGACTTCAAGGGCCAATTCGCGGAAAATATCGGTATATTAACCGGAGATGTTTCGATAAACCCATCTGCTCAAGTTTTAATTATGACCACCGAGATATTCCGCAATAAAATCCTTGATCAACCAGAGAGCCTCGCCAGGTACTCCTGGGTTATCTTTGATGAAATCCACTATATTGATAATCCTGAACGGGGAACTGTCTGGGAGGAATCTTTAATATTCCTACCCAGCCACATAAAAATACTTGGCCTCTCCGCTACTATACCCAATATAAAGGAACTCTCCAGCTGGATTGAATCAATCCACAATAAACCTATAAAAACAGTTATCGAAGAAAACAGGCCTGTTCCTTTACATTTTTTCTTTCAATCTCAAAATGAAATTGTAGATAAAATAAGTAATTTAAAAAAATCCAGAGGATTCCATCCCAATAGGATAAACTCCCTGATAAATTACATCCGCCAAAAAGACGGCCTTCCCTGTATTTATTTTGTCTTCGGCAGAAGGCGCGCTGAAGACTTGGCTTTTGAGCTCCTCAGTTTTAATTTCTTAAACAACAAAGAACAAGCTCAAATTATATCACTCTACGATTCTCTCTGCGAGCGTTTTGATTTAAAATATGAGAAATCAGCCCAAAGGCTCACTCCCCTTATCCAAAGAGGTATTGCTTATCATCATGCCGGAATGCTGCCCACGCTTAAAGAAGTGATCGAAAGATTATTTACCAGCCGGCTATTAAAAGTAATATTTACCACAGAGACATTTGCCTTAGGTATCAATATGCCCAGCCGTTCAGTAATATTCGATGCTTTGAGAAAATTTTACGGACGTTATGTAAGAAATCTTAAAACTAGGGATTTCTATCAGATGGCAGGACGCGCAGGCCGGCGCGGCATGGATAAAGAAGGATTTGTTTACAGCAGGATAAACTTACATAGAACACAGCAGCATGATGTACAGCGGATTATCTTTGGTAAGCCTGAAGAGGTAAGAAGTCAGCTAAACACCTCTTATGCTACAATATTAAACCTCTATGAAAAATATAAACAAGATTTATTTAGAATCTATCCGCGATCATTACATCATTATCAATCGCACAAATACGAGCAAAAAAAAGCAGTTAAATTAATCGAGGCAAAGCTTAATCTATTGAAAAAATTAAATTATATAGAAAGAGATTCCTTAACTCAAAAGGGATACTTTGCAAAAAATGTGTACGGATATGAACTGATTCTCTCTGAACTTTACGAGCAGAATATTTTAGAGCAATTGGATGAATTTGGATTGGGCGTACTTGCTGCAGCAGTGGTCTTTGAGCCCAGAAAAAATCAACGCCTGCCTCTAAATCTTTCGAAGTCGTCCCGTAATATAAAGCGGGTTTGCGAAGAAACTTACGATCAAATAAAACATAAGGAAAGAAAATATAAAATTTATCCTTTCAGTAAATTACCTTATTTTCATTTAAGCTCAAGTATGGAGGCCTGGCTTAGAGGCGCAGATTTTGATAAAACATTGCGCTTCACCGATACCGACGAAGGCGAAATTGTGCGCTATTTTAGGATGGCTATACAAATCTTAAGAGAAATAAAAGATGCCCAAGTCTCCTCAGACATCTTAAAAGAAAAAATAAGAGAAACTATTCGGGTGATAAATAGAGACCTGGTAGATGCGGAAAAACAACTGAGGGAAAATTAAGAGGG
>JAHIZC010000153.1 GCA_018814745.1 Candidatus Omnitrophota bacterium | reverse complement strand
TCCTTCTTCATCTTAATCCAAGGTATCCTCGATATTTATATAATCTTTGAAATCCATTTTTTCGCCTAACTCCTCTTTTGCCACTCTCACCCTGTCAGACATATAAGGATGAGTCCTAAAATACGAATGAGGCCGAAGTGGTTTTCTTCTGTTGATCTCATGTAATTTATCTAAAAAATTAAGCATCCCTCGGGGATCATATCCTGCTAATCTGGAATAACGCACACCCAGCTTATCGGCTAATAGTTCGTCTTCTCTTGAATACCCTAATAGTAACGTGGTAAAAGCTGCATTAGCAGCAGCAAGCACTTCCCCGGAACCGGGGGTTACTGCACCCAAAACCATCAGCACTGAATATCCCTGAAGAGCCTGGAGTTTTTTTATGCTGTGCCTGGCAACGATATGGGCAACTTCGTGCGCTATAACACCTGCCAGCTCGTCGTCATTATCTACCTTCTCAATCAATCCTTGATTTATATAAACGTAACCACCGGGTAAAGATACAGCATTTACTTCCTCTTCTGCCAACACCTTAAAATAATAATCGATGTCCTTTCTGTCACAAACGCTGGCAATCTTTCTACCGATGTCCTCTACGCGCTTCTGAATCAAAGGGTCGTCTACCGCTTCATATTCCTTCTCTACCTGTTTGACAATCGCTCTCCCTAACTGAACTTCTTTTTCTGTGCTATAACCGTACAAATAAGTTTCCTCCTGACCGGTGACAATATTATATTCCGTAGAACATCCGGTGAGGCCAAAAGAAATGATTGCTATAATTCCCAGGAGGCCTAATTTTTGCAGCATCAGATACAGCTTCCTTAAAGGCAAACCCACCACATTAAAGAAACAGCCTTCTATGCGCCGGATAAAGAATGCTCCTCTCCCCTGAATATCAAAACTTCCTGCCATCTCTAATGGAGAGACCCTGGAAAAATATGCACTTATCTCCCTATCGGCTAACTTATCCATATATATCTTAGTCTTTTCATAATCGATTAAAGTTTTATTTTTGTCTTTATCGATTACGGCAACGCCGGTATAAAGCCACTGCGGTTTTTTTGATATTCTTTTTAACATCTTCCTGGCGTGTTTAAAATTTTTTGGTTTACCGAATATTTTGCCATCCTGAACCACAATCGTATCCGCACCGATTATAATACCATTCTTAACTCTCCCGGCAACCACTCTTGCTTTTTTCCGGGCGTTTTTTTTAACTAAAGCCGCATAACCTGAATCAGCAACTTTGCGCGACTCTCTGATCCCGCTTGTAATGCTCATAAATCTTAAACCAAAAAGGCTGAATAGTTTCTTCCTTGCTTTTGAAGCTGTTGCCAAATATATCATCTTCAATTTAACGAGGCGCTCTCGCCGGCAAGATATCCGGTTGAAAACGCCGCCTGTAAATTAAATCCTCCTGTGTCAGCGTCTAGATCCAGCATCTCGCCAGAAAAATATAACCCCTTAATTAAACGCGATTCCATCGTACGCGGATTCACATCCTTTAAAGATACTCCTCCCCGGGTGATCATTGCCTGATCAATCGGCCTGGACCTGAGGATATCTAACCTAAGCGCCTTAAATAAAGAAACTAAATTCCTCCGTTCAAGCTGCGTAATCTGACTGACAGATTTATTCGAATCGATCTTTGCAATCTCCAAGAACGTACTAATCATTGCAATCGGAAGCATACTCTTTAATACTTTTTTTATCTTTGCTCTTGAGTCCTGATTGAATTCTCTTAATAACCTTCCGTTAATCTGTTCTTTGGAGAGGGCGGGTTTAAGGTCTATCTCTACACAAACCTGTTTGTCTTCATCCAGCCAATCCACGATCCTGCCGCTTAATGATAGAACTAAAGCTCCGGAAATACCAAAATCTGTAAAGAGTAACTCGCCTATATCCGAAACGATCTGCCTCTGGCCATCGCTAAATTTAAGTTGGATATTCTTCAGCATCAGATTCTTTAAATTCTTGGGATATTTTTGCCTGGTCTCAAACGGTACCAGCCCGGGCTTTAAGCCAGTGATCTTATGCCCTAACCTCTTCGATATTTCAAGCCCCTCACCGCTGGAACCTGTAAAAGCATAAGTTACCCCGCCGGTAGCTAAAATCAATCGTTCGCAAAGTATTGTTGTACCGTGCCCGGACAATATACCTTTTATCTTTCTATTCTGCACAAAGATATCTTTTAAAGTAGTTTTATAGATTATCTTTACCTTATTCTTAATTAGCTCTTTTTTTAATACGCTAAGAATGCTGCTAGATTTATCTGTTACAGGGAATACCCGCTTCTGCCTCTCTGACTTAAGTTTCAATCCTCGCTCTTGGAAAAACTTTAAAAGGTCTAAATTAAAAAAAATCTTGAAGGCATCCCTTAAGAACTGGCCATTCTTCGAAAACCTTGCCAGGAATAATTCTGGCCCGGAGGTATTGGTAAGATTACAACGTCCTTTACCGCTTAAGAGGAGTTTTGTGCCTAGGAGAGAATTTTTTTCTATAAGGGTTACGTCTTGATTAAGTTGAGCGGCTCTAATCGCCGCCATTATTCCCGAAGGGCCGCCACCGACTACAACTATTTTTTTTGTATTCACTAAAATTATAGGCCAAGGTCTTCTAAATTAAAGATCGCACTCAACCGGATTCCTTCTTTGGCCAGGCTCTGTTTGGCTCCTTGATCTCTATCTACAATTACAATTGCTCCCTCTATCTCTACACCTTTTTCTTTTAAAGCAGAGACTGCCTCAAGCAACGCCCCTCCAGTGGTCGCCACATCATCAACTAAAATTACCCTATCTTTACTTTTTAGTTCCGGACCCTCGATCTGACGCCCGGCTCCATGCATCTTGGCTGCTTTTCTCACGATAAAGGTCTTTATCGGAATCTTTTTGATATAGCTAAGGACTGCAACAGCTCCGCTAATCGGATCTGCTCCCAGAGCAGGCCCCCCGATAGCGTCGATATTTTTATCCTTGATTAATTCTAAGATAATACTCGCTACCAGATAGGCTCCCTCAGGAGTAAGGGTAATTATACGGCCATCCAGGTAGTAATTACTCTTCTTACCGGAAGATAAGATAAACTCGCCTTTCTTTAATGCCTTTTCTTTAAGCAGCTGTAATAACTGCCTCTTTTGATTCATTATCTCATCCATATCAAGGTATTTTACTATCTCATCCTGCTAGTGTCAACCCAATAATCGTCGAAGCTTAAGGCCCTAATAGATTTTGACAAATATATATTTAGCTGTTATCATATCTTTATGCTAGGGAGTTTTCTAAAGAATCTGGCGGAGATCGTCTATCCCAAAATCTGCCTTTCATGCAAGAAGAAACTCGGCGTATCATCAATTGATAGTGTTATCTGCAAGCACTGCTGGGAGAAAATAGAAAGAAACAAACCGCCCTTTTGTCATTCTTGCGGAAGAAACTTAAAGAAATCTCGCATAACTAAAGGCATCTGTCCACAGTGCCTTAAGGGAAAGTTGCATTTTGACCGTGCCTTCAGCCCCTGTCTTTACACGGGAACGACCAAAGAACTAATCCAGCAGTTTAAATATAACCGTAAAGATTATTTGGGTTCGACTTTAAGCGGATTTATGATCGATTTCATCAAAGAATATAATCTACCTATGGAGCATATAGATCTCGTAGTCCCTATACCCCTGCACAGTTCCAGGCTGCGCGAAAGGGAATTTAATCAGGCACAGATACTAAGCAGTAATATCTGTAAAGAATTCAAAAAAAACCTTTCTAATGATATCCTCTTCCGCAGCCGCCGGACTAAGACCCAAACAGAACTTTCAACCGAAGAGCGCCTTTCAAATATTGTAGGCAGTTTTACCACAGCCAAAGGTATAAATTTAAAGGGAAAAAATATATTATTAATCGATGATGTAATCACCACCGGAGCTACCTCCTCTGAAGCAGCCTTGAGTCTAAAAAAAGCCGGGTGCGGAATTGTTTTCGTACTTACTCTGGCTAATTAGAAAATATGAAAATACTGAGAAATTATTTTCTTAAAGAATTTATCGGACCTTTATTTCTTGCACTTGTAGTACTCACCTTTGTAATGATCCTGGGGAATCTGGTTAAAATTGCGGATATGGTAATTAATAAAGGGGTCGATCTCTTCACTGTATCCAAGCTGTTTTTATTCATGATGCCGGCCCTGATCAGATACACTCTGCCGATAGCTGCTCTGGCTGCGGTATTATTATCTCTAGGAAGGCTCTCCAGCGACAATGAAATTGTAGCGATTAGGGCAAGCGGAGTAAACCTGATGAGCCTGATTACACCATTACTTACCGTAGGTTTAATGCTCAGCCTGATCCTGGTTATCTTGAACGACCGGGTTATTCCCTACGCTCATTATGCCTCGAGAAAAACATTAATCGAAGTGGGAATAAAAAACCCGACAGCGGCACTTGAACCGGGAGTATTTATCGACTCCTTTCAAAAATATATCCTCTTTATCTACCATGTCGACCAGAAAAAACATACTCTTAAAAATGTACGTATATATGAACCTCAGGGAGAGAATAAACCTACACGCACTATCGTAGCCAAAAGCGGAGAATTCATCAGCATACCGGAAAAAAAGATCCTTAAGCTTAAGCTTATAAATGGAACATCCGATGAGCCGGATCCTGAAAACCCTCACAATTTCTACAAGCTAAACTTCAAAACTTATTTCATAAACCTTAACTTTGCGCAGGCGCAAGATTCAGAGAAGCTCGGGAAAAAACCAAAAGATATGACCATAGAGGAACTAAATCAGGAAATCGTCAAATTAAAAAAAGATGGGGTCAACCCCCTTCCTCTGATCACAGAGGTTACCGAGAAAGTTGCCATAGGTTTCTCCTGTTTTATTTTTATTCTGCTGGGTATACCGATGGCGGTAATCACCCGCCGACGCGAAAAATCCATAAACCTGGGGATCGCCTTCCTGATCATCGGAATCTACTACATTATGCTTATGGCTTTTGAAAGCCTCGCCCATCAAGGACTTCTTCCTCCGCAGATCGCCGTATGGTTACCTAATATATTAATGGGCCTGATCGGCGGATTTTTAACCTTTAGGCTATGCGCATATTAGACAGATATATACTTAAGTCCACTGTTAAATTATTCTTCGGCTGCCTTCTTGTTTTTTTATTTTTATACGTGATTATCGACGCTTTTACGCACCTTGACGAAATCATCAAGAATAGAACCGGGCTACAGCTCCTCGGGCAGTACTATCTCTCTTTCTTTCCGATGATCTTCGTTCAAATCTCCCCCGTCGCCTGCCTCCTGGCCACACTTTATACTTTTGGAAAATTAAACCGCAATAACGAGATTATCGCTATGCGTGCCTCAGGCCTCAGCATCTTCCAGATCACAAAAACGATCATTATCTTCGGCATCCTGGTCAGTTTATTCGTATTCCTGGTCAATGATAAGATCGCTCCGCAATCTTCCGCTAGAACTGAAAAAATAAAAGCGATGATGGAGAGCGGCAGGTCAAAGAAACAGGATATCATCAACAATTTATCTCTTTATGGCCTAAGGAATAGGCTTTTCTTTATAAAAAAGTTTGACCCTGCAACAACCACAATTGAAGGTATCACTATTTTAGAACACGACTCCCAACAAAACATAATCCGCAAGTTAGTGGCGAATAAAGGCCTTTATAAAGATGGATTCTGGACCTTCATGAAAAGTATAACTTATAATTTCGATGAAAACGGCCAGATTAAAGGAGAACCGCAGTATCTTGAAGAAGAGATGATGATCATCCCGGAGACGCCGCTTGACTTCTTGACTCAAAGACAACGTCCTGACTTCATGACTATTGCAGAACTGGAAGATTATATCTGTAAATTATCTAAAAGTGGAGCTAAAACCGCAATCCGTAATATCCGGGTCGACCTTTATCAAAAATACACTCTACCTCTTACAAGTGCAATTATCATACTTCTCGGGATCCCGTTTGCATTAAGCATGAGGAAACGTGCGACCGGAATGGCCTCGATTGGACTTTCACTTATGGGTGGGTTTTTGTATTATGTATTAAGTGCAGTCGGTATTGCGCTGGGGAAATCAGGGATTGTCTCGCCGCTCTTTGCTACCTCATTAAGCCATCTATTAGTACTTACTACCAGCCTATATCTGATCAGCAAACTACCCTAAAGGTAAACTCTTGGAATACGTCCTCCTAATCCGCAGACAATCTCATAAGGAATAGTTTTGGCAAGTTCTGCGAGTTCTTCTGCGCTAATTTTAT
>JAHIZC010000152.1 GCA_018814745.1 Candidatus Omnitrophota bacterium | reverse complement strand
TATGTGAAGCAGTTGGAATTCCTCCGGTGTTGCATCTCGGCTCTTGTGTTGATAATTCACGTATCTTGACTGCTGCATCTGAGATGATTGCCGAGGGCGGGCTGGGTGAGGACTTATCAGATATACCTGCAGCAGGAGCAGCTCCGGAGTGGATGTCAGAGAAAGCAGTTACAATCGGTTTTTATTTTGTGGCTTCAGGGGTTTATACAATATTTGGTGCTGATCCCTTTGCTGTATTGGGCAGCCCAAACCTTACCCGCTATTTAACAAAAGAGATCGAAGATGAAGTCGGAGGCAGGTTTGAATTCTCTAACGATCCGCATAAGATGGCTGAGCTGATGATCCAGCATATAGATAAGAAGCGCAAGGCGTTGAATCTGAGTCCGATGATGTATAAATAGTTAGCCTTCAGCCATCAGCTCTCAGCTGTCAGCTGAAAGCTGAAGACTGAAAGCTGAAAGCAAAGCGAATGAAAAAGTTGTACTACAAGGTAGATAAATGTTTAGCCTGTAAGTCTTGCGAGGTTGCCTGTGCGTTGGCACACTCTATTACAGGAGAATTATACAAGGTACTCAAGGAAGAAAAAATATCTCTACCGAGAAAAAAGATTTACTCTTCCAGGGGTAAGAATTTTCCCGTCTCCTGCCGCCATTGTAAAGAACCGAAGTGTGTAGAGGCATGTATGGCCGCAGCGATAAAATTCGACCAGGATAAAGGAATGGTTATCTTTGATGACAGCCGTTGTGTCGGTTGCTGGATGTGCGTCATGGCCTGTCCCTATGGGGCAATCAGGCCAAATATCAAAGAAAAAATACCTATTCGTTGCGATAAATGTAAAGATAAAGACGAACCTGCTTGCGTCAAAGCATGTCCCACTGCTGCAATAATTTGGGAAGAAGAGAAGGAAGAGAAGAAATGAAAGAGTTTCTAATCATCGGTAATTCAGCTGCGGGAGTTGCGGGGATTGAGTCGATAAGAAAAAATGATAAACAATCCAAGATCACAGTTATTTCTGATGAGGATTACAACTCTTATTGCCGTTGTTTGATCTCTTATTATTTGTCCGGAGAGGTCAAGGAAGATAAGATCCTATACCGCCCGGAAAGTTTTTATAAAGAAAATAATATTAATCTTCTGCTGAATAAGAAAGTTGTACGCATTGATCCTAAAAAGAATCGCGTAATCCTTGAAGATAAGAGTAATCTTGGTTATGACTCTTTGTTAATTGCAACAGGTGCCAGCCCTAAAATTCCCGAGATTACCGGCATCAAAAAAAAGGGTGTATTTGGTTTTCGTACTATCAAAGATGCCAAAGAGATTGAAGGTTTAGTACCGGTGACTAAAACCGCCTGTGTTTTAGGAGGAGGGTTGATCGGGCTTAAGGCGGCTTACGGATTAAAGAAAAGAGGTGTAGATGTAAAGGTAATTATCGGGTCTAAACAGGTTCTCTCGCAGATGTTGGATTTTGAATCGGCTCAATTTGTGCAGAAGAGATTAGAAGAAAACGGGATCGAATTGATCCTCGGCCAAAATGTCCAAGAGATTATCGGCAACGGAGATATAAAGGCAGTAAAATTAGATTCCGGTAAGGCGATCGGCTGTTCCCTGGTGATTGTGGGCAAGGGGGTATCGCCCAACATTGGCTTGATCAAAGATACGCAGATTAAGATTAATCGAGGGGTAATTACAGGAGAGCTTTTAGATACGAATATACCTAATATTTATGCTGCCGGAGATGTATCTGAGAGTTTTGATATTGCATTGGGTAGGCATGCGGTGAATGCGCTCTGGCCGGTTGCAGTCGAGCAGGGGAAAACAGCAGGTTTGAATATGGCCGGTGAAAAGACAAATTATCAAGGATCTGTAGGTATGAATTCAATCGAGTTTTTCGGCCTGCCGATAATTTCTTTAGGTATATATAAAGCAGGAAAAGAGGAATTGTCATTAGAGGAATTGAAATTAAGCCAAGCAAGATCCAATAACTATAAGAAACTATTATTAAGGAATAACGTAATCATCGGGGCAATATTAATCGGTAATATCAAAAATAGCGGTATATTCTTAAGATTAATCAGAGAAAGAACTGATATCTCGACGATCAAAGACAAATTACTTCAAGAGGATTTCGCTTATCCTGATATTCTGGATTTAATAAAGGAGGAGGAAAGGATTTATGTCTAAGATAGTAGCAGAAGCAGCTATAAGAGGGGCGCGTGAGATTTATCAGCAGGCCTCAAGTTTTCTGGAGAAAGCAATCAAGGAAAAGGGGGAGAGTCAGAAGGTAGAATTTCCCGAGACGGCTTTTTATTTTCCTCTGGCTAATGCTCTTTTGGGTGCTAAGGTTCAGACCCTGGGAGATGTGCAGCCGATTCTCGAGCACTCCAAATCTTTATTGCCTCAATTGCCGTCAGAAAAGATATGGCTTCCTTATTTGGGCGATACCTTAAACGCGGGAATGTCCGCGTTATTCTCTGAAGAGATAATTGTAGCGTTGCGCTATCTTTACGAAGAGGAGCCGCAAAAAGATTGCAACGGATTTTTTACTGATACGATTATGCGCTCCCTGGGGATACAGCTTGTCGACGGTAGGATGCCAGGGTTTGCCGCAATCCTAGGAGCAGCACCGGATAATAAGACAGCAGTGCAGATAGTTAGGGAATTACAGCAGAGGAATATTTTAGCATTTGTCGGCTCATCCGTAAACGGCCGTTCTATAATCGATCAGTTGTTAGAAGAGAATGTAGAGATGGGTTGGGATAATTATATCGTCCCTTACGGCAGGGATACCATCTCAGGGATTTATGCTTTAAATTGGGCTATCCGTTCGGCTTTGACCTTTGGTGGGCTTAAGGCAGGGGAGGCACAAAAATGTCTTTTATATACTAAGGAGCGTGTTTTTGCATTCGGTTTAGTTCTGGGGCCTTTGGATGATATCAAATATGCCACCGGTGCCGGTGCAATAAACATGGGTTTTCCGATTATCGCTGATACTGATATCCCGGAGATAAAGCCGTCAGGTATCACCACCTATGAGGCACTGGTTAAAGAACTGGATCATAAAAAGATCGTTCAACGCTGTATTGAAGTACGGGGGATCAAGGTAAAGGTATCTAATATCCCGATTCCGGTATCGTATGCAGCTGCGTTTGAAGGAGAACGCGTAAGAAAAGAGCAGTTGCATACTGAATTCGGCGGGAAAGCAAGTGGTGCCTTTGAATATCTGGCCGTTAAGGGAGCGGATGAAGTCGAAGACGGAAAGATAGAATTATTCGGTCCGGACGTTGATCAGCTCAAACAAGGGAAAAAATCCTTACCTCTGGCGATTATCGTCGATGTCTACGGACGCAAGATGCAGAAGGATTTGGAGCCGATACTCGAGCGCCAGATACATCGTTTCCTAAATTACGCCATGGGGCTGATGCATGTCGGTCAGCGTGATATGAATTGGATTAGGATAAGCAATGATGCTTATAGTAAAGGATTCAGGCTCAAGCACATCGGTACGATATTGCACGCTATGCTTCACCAGGAATATAGCGCAATCTTGGATAAGGTGCAGGTCAAGCTTTATACAAAGCAGGAGGATGTAGATAAGTTGTTAGTTGGGGCAAAGAAGGCATTTGATGAACGCGATGAGCGTATCAGCGGCATGAGCGATGAAAGTGTGGATAGTTTTTATTCCTGTATGTTGTGCCAGTCTTTTGCGCCTAATCACGTTTGCGTGATTACTCCCGAACGGCTTGGCTTGTGTGGTGCTTATTCCTGGCTTGATGCCAAAGCCTCTTTTGAGATTACTCCTTCAGGGCCTAACCAACCGATAACCAAAGGAGTAGTCAATGATGAGAAGTTGGGTATTTGGGACAACGTGAATGAATTCGTGAATCAGAAATCAAATAAGACGATTGATAGAGTAAGCATGTATTCATTGATGGATTCACCGCAGTCTTCCTGCGGATGTTTTGAATGTATTGTAGCGATCATCCCCGAGGCAAACGGAGTGATGGTTGTGCATCGGGATTATTCAGGAATGACTCCCTGCGGGATGACTTTTACTACATTAGCCGGCTCAGTTGGCGGCGGAGTACAAACACCGGGTTTTCTGGGGGTAGGCAAGTTATACATATTAAGCAAGAAATTTTTGTCTGCTGAGGGTGGTCTTAAGCGTGTTATCTGGATGCCTAAGGAGCTAAAAGAAATCCTGGGAGATAAGTTAAAGAGACGCTCAGAAGAAATAGGCATTGCCGATTTTACGGATAGGATCGCAGATGAGACAGTAGCTACGGGTGCAGAGGATTTATTAAAGCATCTACAGCAGGTAAAGCATCCGGCATTGGAGATGGATCCTCTGATATGATGTTTTTCCTTGACGACAGTGCTAAATAGGGTATAATTAACTATCGGTATGCATTCTCATACCTCACTAAAGATTATTAGGTATCTATCCGCAGTTCTAATTAGCGCAATAACTTTCGCTTCTTTTCTCTTTGTCCAAGCCGAAGATTCTCTGGGTTCTACGAGATTGCATAGCACGGAAGAGGAAGATTTATCTGTGATGCAGGAACAGGCAAGGTCTTACCGTGTTAATGGAATAGAATTTCAGAAGACCGGTGATATAGATACGGCGAAGAGCTTATACCAGAAAGCCATACAATTAGACCCGGCCTATGCGGCTGCTTATAATGATTTAGGTGTAATCTATGAGGCTGAGGGCAGCGTTGAGAAAGCAAAGGAACATTACCTGAAGGCTTTAATCTTGGACCGCTATTATTTAAGCGCCTATACGAATTTAGCCCTGCTCTATGAGGAGGATCGTGATTTTATGAAGGCAGCTTCTTTCTGGAGGAGAAGGATCGAGTTTGGCCTGTCCGGTGAATATTGGACGGAGAGAGCAAAGAAGCGCCTCAGGGATATAGAGCTAGTTATGCCTGAGGAGTCATTCATCGGAAAAGGCTCTACAGAAACAGAAGTAATCGATTTAACCAGAGAGGTTTTATCAGAAAAATATATCATCCGCGAGGATGATGCGGCTTTATCAGAGAAGTTCTTCAAGAAGGCAAAGGCAAGTTATGAGATGGAGGAGTATGCGGCAGCCTTATGGGCAGCGGTTGATGCCTATCTTCTCGACCCCGCTAATAAAGAGATCGAACAATTTATCCAGAAGGTCCAAAGTAGAGCTTTATTAAGATAGAAGACCACACATTTGAACCTGCCATAGTCGAAATCCCGGATGATTAAGAAGAAATATTAGATGAGCAATAAACGATTATACCTGATCGATGCTACTGCTTTCTGCTACCGTGCTTACTATGCACTGAAAGGGTTGAGCACGTCTTTCGGGCAGCCGACAAATGCTATCTATGGTTTTATCACCATGCTGAATAAGGTGATGCGGGATAATAAGCCGGATTATTTAGCGGTATGTTTCGATGTTTCGCGGGATACCTTCAGACAAAAAAAATTTTCCCAATACAAGATACACAGGCCTCCTATGCCTGAGGGCTTATCCAGCCAGATACCGATTATAAAACAGGTAGTTTCTGCTTATGGGTTTCAGATTTTCCAGAAGGCAGGTTTTGAAGCGGATGATATCATTGCCACAATTTCTAAGAAGGCCAAGAAGGAAGGGGTCTCTATAATCGTAATAAGTTCCGATAAGGATATATTGCAGTTGGTGGAAAAGGACGTAGTGGTATTCAGCCCCTATAAAGATACGGGTACGACTTATGATCAAAATAAAGTAATTGAACGCTTCGGGGTCGAACCGAAGAAAATAACCGACATCATCGCTTTGATGGGGGACGGAGCGGATAATATTCCTGGTGTCGAGGGGATCGGGGAGAAGACTGCGGTGAATTTGATCAGTAATTTCGGATCGATAAAAGAGTTGTTAGCCAACATCAAGAAGATAAAACAGGAGAAGACTAAGAAACTGATTTTGGATAATATCGATCAGATCAAGTTAAGCCGGGATTTGGCAGTTTTGAGAGAAGATGTTGATATCGATTTTGATCTGGCCAAATTACGGGTTGATCAACCTAATCCGGAGGAACTCTTCGGGTTATTTAAGCATTTGGAATTCAAAAAATTATTAAAGGATTTACCGCTGAGTAAGCATCCGCCGAAAGTTTTCCAGTCGATAAAAATTGCGGATAGGGAGGCAGCCGATATAGTAGATAGTGGCGTTGAATTATTGATCTGCGGGGAAGCTCTAGAAGACCTGGTTTTTTGCGTAAAGGGTAAAATTTTTAGAGTAAACCGGCCGGGGAAGATGCTCAGGTCAATATTGGAGGATAGCAAGATAAAAAAAATCGGTCATGATTTGAAGAAACTGAAGGTCTCATTAGCCAAGGATGGCCTGGGGCTAAATGGTTTGTATTTTGATACGATGATCGCCGCATATCTAATTAATCCTTCAAAGCGTGAGTATGATTTGCCTGATCTTTCCTTCGACTATCTTGGGGAGCCGATAAGCGATAAGATTGATAAAGAGGGTGCCTTGAGCCTGATTGAAAGATTAAAACCCCGATTAGAAAAGGAGCTTAAAGAGAAATCTTTAGATAGTCTTTTTCAGGATCTTGAGATGCCTCTGGTTGAAGTTTTATCAGAGATGGAGATTAACGGCATAAGTTTAGATTTAGCGACGCTTAAAGGTATTGCAAAAAATTTAGAGAAGAAATTAATAAAACTAATTGAGGAGATCTATGATTTAAGCGGGTGTCAATTTAATATAAATTCACCTAAGCAGCTAAGGGAGATTCTTTTTG
>JAHIZC010000151.1 GCA_018814745.1 Candidatus Omnitrophota bacterium | reverse complement strand
GTAAACCTCTCTGGGAGAGAGCCGTAAACCGCAGCACACGGCGAAAAAAGACAGTGCGCGAAAGCAAAACCGAAAAGACCCTTTTATTGAGAAACCCGACAGGTTCGTTTGGTATGCTGTGCTAAATTTTCACAAGATCAACATTGCGTCGCCGTAGCTGTAGAATCTATATTTTTGCTCGATCGCCTCCTGATACGCTCTCTTCATCAGCTTCTCCCCTGCGAATGCACATACCAACATAAACAAAGTCGTGCGCGGCAGATGGAAATTCGTCAAGAGACAATCGACTAGATTAAATTTGAATCCGGGATAAATAAATAAATCCGTATCTCCCTGCTTAACTCCGGTTAAAGCATATGCCTCCAGTGCACGCAGAGCTGTTGTCCCTACGGCAAAGATGCGGCTTTTATTTAAGCGTGCATTATCTATCTTTTTTATCGCACTCTCATCAACCTTGAAGTATTCCGACTCCATTTTATGCCTGGTGATATCATCTGCTTTCACAGGTTGAAACGTACCTAGCCCTACATGCAAAGTGATAAAACCTAAATTTACCCCAAAAGACTCCAGCCTATTTAAAAGTTCCTTTGTAAAATGCAACCCTGCAGTCGGAGAGGCGATCGCGCCATCTTGATTTGCATATACTGTTTGATAATAGGCAGTATCTAAATCAACTGATTTTCTTTTTATGTAAGGCGGTAAAGGCATCAGGCCTAAATTATAGACTGCATCTATATCCTTAAGATTAAAAGTTATTTCATCCCGGGCATTAATCGTCCCATATGTTTCCCCTCCATTGAATATTATCTTCTCTCCTAATTTTACCCGTGTGGGTTTGATCATCGCCCGAAAAGTCAAGTTACCTTTGTGTTGAATAAGCAATACTTCAACTTTCCCTCCGCTCTTACGCGCGCCTAGAAGACGACTCGCTAATACCCTGGTATCATTAAGAACGATTAATTCATCCCTATGAAGATAATCTGTTATATCTTTAAAGATTCTATGTTCGATTGTACGTTTCTTGCGATTCAAGACCAGAAGCCTTGCACTATCCCTCTTTCTTAAAGGAAACTGTGCAATCAGCTCCTGAGGAAGTTGATAATCAAAATTAGACAATCTCATTGAATTAGTGATATTTCTGATTCCGGATAATAGTGCTTGAGGATTCCTTCGCTAGTAAAATTATCTTTGGCCATAAAATAAGCACCCCACTGGCACAAACCCACTCCGTGCCCCCAGCCATACCCTTCAAATACCGCATCCTGTCGGACTATTTCTACGCCAAAATTTGTACTTCTAATAATATTCGGACTGATCGCCTTCCTGAAATCCTTAGCGGATATAATTAATTCACTATTAGCCCCTATCAGTTTTAAGTCTCTAATTCGCCCGGAATCGTTTCTTCCTGATATAATTATATCTTTTATCTGATCTATTTTATAGCCGGATTCCACTAATTTATCCTCTATCTGCCCTAGAGATAAATCATAATGCCAGTTAAAATGAGGAGACTGATTACAGAAACCGCATTTAACTCCTTCTAGCGGCGGTATATCTACATTCCAAAGCACTGAGGCACGCTCTGTATTGCCTGCGCAGGTAGCATGAAAAAAGGCAGGGAAGACTTTGCCTTGGTATATAAGTATCTTCCCTCTTGTCTGGTCAACCGCGTTATTTGTTCGGTAGCGCTCTGATGTCTTACCGCCATAAACCTGGGAGTATACATCCCTGGTAACGTCAAATTCATGAAGCTTTCTTTCCTCCATTTTGTCAACTACGAAGGTACGGCTTACTATTGCCTGTGCCTTCAGCGCCTCCATAGGCCAATAGTGCGAAGTTTCGTGATAGAGGATTCCCCGGATATAATCTTCTAGGTCGACGAAATTTATTACCGAGATCTTAGAATTACTCTCCCTCAAGAACTGTATCTGGCCTCTGAATCTGCGGTCATCTATAATGATTTCGTCATTTACCCCTACAGAAAGGAGGATTTTATCCGTGAAGAACTTCTCTCTACCTAAGAGTATTCCCTTTTCATAAGCGGTTACCGTAGTCTTCAGGTTTTTCCCTCTGGATAGAATATTGCCCGAATCCGGGTCAACTATTTTATATCTACCATTCACCTCAAGGCTTAGATATCTGGCATTCTCATTGATCAAGACCCTGACATAATCATATGAGTTAGCTAAACAGCTGAAAGCTGAAAGCTGAAAGCTGAAAGCTAAAGCTATAATTATTGTTGAGAATCTGCGGATTAACGACGAGAGCATAGCCAAAATATTAAAGAAAGGATAAGACTAAGCATAAGAGAAGTCACTACAGGGAAATAAAAGGTGAAATTTTTCCTTTCTATGATTATATCTCCCGGCAACCTGCCGAAGAAGGACAGCTTATTAAAAAAAGACAACAATACACCGATGACAATTAAAATAAACCCGAAAATAATTACTGTTTTTGCGAATCCCTGCATCTCTCTATCTCTGAATAAATACACCCGCAATATTTTTGAGTATATATCCCTTTAGATTTTGCTAAGTCTTGGGCCTTACGAAACCCCGGCCTAAAATCCTCATAGTAAAACTTAAGGTTTTCTTCTTCGGCTATATCTTTACCTATCCGGCTCAAGGCTTCCTGGTCCTGATATGGGCTTACTAAGAGTGTGGTGGAAAAATAATCAAACCCTCTCTCTTTCGCTTCCCTTCCTGTTTTTTTCATGCGCAAGTACCAGCATACCGGGCATCTTTCTAATCTCTCTTCTATCAGGCTGGTGACCTGAAAAAAATCTTTCGGGTTGTATTCCGGATAAATCACTTTAATATTTGATTCTTCAGCGATATTTTCTACTGCCTGCTTTCTTTTCTCATGCTCAGAGTAAGGATGGATATTGGGGTTATAATAAAACCCGCTCACCTGAAATCCGTTTTCCCTTAAGCGCTGCATAGGATATATCAGGCACGGCGCACAACATGTATGTAGTAGTACTTTCATATCTTCAAATTAGAGGATTTTATCCCTTAACGGGTCTTTTCGGTCTTGTCTTGCGCGTACTTAAATATATTACTCATAACAAACGAATCTGTCGGTCTTTTTCGTTCAGCTCGATTTTGCCAGAAGGGTCTTTTCGGTTTCGCTTCCGCGCACTGTCTTTTTTCG
>JAHIZC010000150.1 GCA_018814745.1 Candidatus Omnitrophota bacterium | reverse complement strand
CATTCTTCTGCGGTAAGAGGTACAACCTCTATCTTGACTTGAGCTTGATGGGTAGATTTACCATCCTTGATCAAATAACCACCGTTGCCGCCTGCGGAGATGCGCTTTTTTTCCTTAGGCTCCTTTCGCTTTTTAATCTTCGGCACGATTTTGCTCACCCGCAAGTCCCTGATTGCCTTCTTCAACTCTGCAATTGAACTTAGTGTTGCCTTGAATCTTTCCTTCTCCTGCGCTATCTTCTCGTTCTTCTCTTTTAACTCCTGGTTTTGAAGCTCGAGCTGGGAGATCAGAGAATTTAACTGCTCTGTTCCCTGTTTAGCCTGATTTAACTCGGTAAATAATTGTGTAAGCCTCTCTTTACTCGCCTCCAAGCTCTTAATTAGATTGGATTTGTCCTGAGTAATTTTATCCTTAAGCTTTTTTTCTTTCTCTAAATCCTGCAATAAGTTAAGCTTCTCCTCTTCTAATACTCCTACCCGCTCGTTCTTTCGATCCAAAGCATGTAATAACTCTCTCTTCTCCTTAAAAGTGGAGGAATACTTAAAGACGCTAAAGGCGGCAATAGACATCAATAGCACAATTAGGGCATTTTTTAACATGGCTTTATTCATAGCAATATATTATATAATCAGGGGTCTAAAAAGCAAGGTTTTTCTTGTGTGTGTAAATTTCTGAGTTAGATTCCAGGATCGGATACGTCTATTATAAGTGAGGACATAACTTATGGAGCACAAGCGAACATAAGTTATACGTCCGAACTTACCCCGCCCTTTTGGCGAGGAGGAAATTAATAGCCAGATCTGCCAAAAGAGCGGGGTTAATTCGCACATTGACTTATGTCGTCAGGCAGAAAAGAGCTATTCCATAAGTCAAGTGCTCATTAAGGAGGGTAAAATCATGTTATCAAAGGTCTTTAGTTTCGGTTTATTAGGAATTGACGCGTATCCTATTGAGATAGAAGTAGATATCTCAAACGGGCTGCCGGCATTGACGCTGGTCGGGCTGGCAGATACAGCTATAAGGGAGAGTAAAGAGCGGGTAAGGTCAGCAATAAAAAATTCCGGATTTAACTGGCCTATCGGAAGAATTACAGTAAGCCTGGCACCCTCAGACATCAAAAAAGAGGGAGCTGCTTTTGATCTGGCCATAGCTTTGGGGATTCTCTCTGCTACAGGACAGCTGAACAGTAAAAGTATAAAAGAGTACCATATATTAGGGGAACTCTCACTGGACGGCTCTCTCAGGCCTATCCGCGGGACTCTTCCCATTTGCATAGCTATGTCTAAATCTGCAAAAGATATCCTCATCCCGGTTCAAAATGCCAAAGAGGCAGCGGTAGTTTCCGGAATCTCGGTATGGCCGCTTAAGACATTAAAAGAAGCGGTTGAGTTTCTGAATGATCCAGGGATATTGAAGCCTTTTAGAATAGAATCAAAAGATTCACTACAAAACGATCCAGAGTATCATTTAGACTTCTCAGAAGTAAAAGGTCAATATTTGGCTAAAAGGGCTATAGAGATTTCGGTTTCCGGAGGACACAACATCCTGATGGTGGGGCCTCCGGGGAGCGGTAAGACTATGCTAGCTAAACGCATACCTACGATCATGCCTAATTTAACCATTCAAGAGGCACTGGAGGTAACCAAGATACATTCGATAATGGGTACCCTGCCGAAAAATACCGGCTTAATGAACTTACGCCCTTTTCGTAATCCGCATCATAGCATCTCAAGTGTAGCGTTAGTTGGCGGCGGATCGGAACCTAAACCCGGAGAGATAAGCCTATCGCATCAAGGAGTATTATTCCTGGATGAATTGCCAGAATTCAACCGCAGCTGCCTCGAGTCACTAAGGCAGCCCATGGAAGACGGCTCTATCCACGTTTCGCGAGTCAAGCAATCTTGCGTCTTCCCTGCTTCCTTTATGTTAGTCTCAGCGATGAACCCTTGCCCGTGCGGTACACTAGGACAACACAAAAACCCCTGCCGCTGCAGTACAACTCAAATTGCCAGATACCACTCAAAAATATCTGGACCGCTTTTAGATAGGATAGATATACATATTGAGGTACCAGCTGCGAGATACCAAGAATTATCCAGTAACCTGCCTGCTGAAAGTTCTGCCCAGATTAAAGAGAGAGTGAATAGAACACGTGTGATTCAAAGAGAAAGGTTCAAAAATGAGGGTATCTTAAGCAATGCTCTTATGAGCCATAAACAGGTAAGGAAATTTTGTGTATTAGGCAAAGAGGAAGGCGAATTACTAAAAATGGCTATGACTGAGCTGAATTTTAGCGCGAGAGCTTACGATAAGATACTGAAGGTGTCGCGTACGATTGCGGATTTGGCGGGCTCAGACAGCATTAAAGCGGAGCATCTCTCAGAAGCAATTCAATACCGAAGCTTGGATAGGGATTTCTTTGTTTAAAAAATTCACACGGTATTGACACGGTAACTAGAGCTTAAACCTAACCTATCACTACTTTTCCTTTATTTTGGGGCGGGTGAGATAGATTCTATTTTTTCATTTCTTCTATTCTTTT
>JAHIZC010000149.1 GCA_018814745.1 Candidatus Omnitrophota bacterium | reverse complement strand
TTAGTCTCTGGAAGAAGTGCCGCGCTTTATCTTTGCTCTCAAAATCAAAAACCGATTCTAATATCTGATAAATAAAATTGAAGACGTATTTTTGCCTCTCTGCACTGCTTGACTCATCTACCACGTCATAGGCATTCTGCTGTAAATATATGAAATCAAAGAATTCACCTTTAAGATAAGTAATAAAATCTCCCAGTGATGTACCCTCTTCTCCGATAACCTTCATCATCTGACTAACCTCATTGCTCTGATGCAAGATCTGATGGCCCTTCTTCATCTGTATTGGATCAATGAAGCTTTGATATTTACTCCAACTGATTAAGGGATCAATTGCCGGATAGCGACGGGAATCAGAGCGTTCGCGGGATAATCCGTGGAATGCTCCCACTACTTTTAAGGTCGCCTGAGTTACCGGTTCTTCAAAATTTCCGCCTGCAGGACTGATTGTTCCGCCGATAGTCACAGAACCTACTGAATCATCGTGCAATCTTACTATGCCCGCTCTTTCATAGAATGAAGCAATGCGCGACTCAAGATATGCGGGGAATGCCTCTTCGCCGGGTATCTCCTCTAGCCTGCCGGACATCTCTCTCATTGCCTGCGCCCAGCGGGAGGTTGAATCCGCCAATAATAAAACATTCAATCCCATCTGGCGGTAATACTCCGCGATCGTAACTGCAGTATAAACACCCGATTCCCTTGCAGCTACCGGCATCGCACTGGTATTAACCATAATTACCGTGCGGTCAAGCAGCGGCTTTCCTGTGCGAGGATCGGTTAATTCGGGGAATGTTTTAAGCGTCTCAACTGCTTCACCTGCGCGCTCACCGCAGGCAGCAATAATCACTATATCTACCTCGGCATGACGGCTGGTTAGTTGCTGTAAAACAGTCTTTCCTGAACCAAATGGGCCGGGGATACAATAAGTACCACCGCGGGCAACCGGAAAGAGTGAATCAATCAAACGCATTTTCGTTACCAAAGTCTCTGTTGGTTTTAATTTCTCGGCATACGCTCTAATCGGGACTTTAATCGGCCAGATCTGCTGCAGGAATGCTTCATGCACTTTACCATTTTGATCTTTTAGCTTGGCAATCGGCTGCTTTAGATTATATTTTCCAGGCCCGGCGATACTGACAACTTCCAAAACGCCCTGCAGCGCAAAAGGAACCATAATGTAGTGTTTAAATATTTTCTCCGGGACAAACCCTAACTTTTCTCCGGCGCGTAACTTCTCTTTGACTTTTGCAGTAGGAGTAAATTTCCACTCTGATCCATCAGGAAGAGCTTCTAAATAAACCCCGCGCTTTAAAAAGAAACCGCATTTTTTAGCTACTTCGGGAAGAGGATTCTGCAAGCCATCAAATATCTGGCCTAAAAGCCCGGGGCCGAGCTCAACCGAAAGAAGCTCGTCGGTAAATTCCACTGCTTCTCCGATGTGCAGGCTTGCGGTATTTTCAAAAACCTGAGTCTCTGCTCTATTGCCTCTTACGCGGATGACCTCGCATTTAAGGCGCTCTTGGCCATGCAGGATATAGGCGACTTCATTCTGGACGATGAAATCATTAGTCTCCACCGTCACCATGTTGCCGCTAATCTTAACTATACGTCCTTTTCTCTTTGTCGCCATCTTAACTTAATACTCCGCTAATCAATTGAGGTTTATCCGCGCTGTTGATTCTCTGCCAGCGCTCTAGGATTTGTAATTTTAATGCATAGATGATTAAATAATCTAAATCAAAATAATGGCCCAAACTTAATTCATCCAATCTCTGCCATCTTGCCTGATCGAGCATTCTTTCAGCCTCTAAAACCGAGGGGTTTCTATGTGCGTTGATCGCGATATGCGCGATTGACGGCGAAAATGATTCATCTCTGCGAATATATTTCAGCGGATCTATATGTCGGTGGGCTGCTCTTATCTTCACTAATTCATTTCTTAAGGCGGTATCAAAAACATACCATTTTTCTAAAGTAGGCTGGGTACCTTGATAATCAAATCCAAAAGCAGCCTGTTTAATAATATCGATCTCCTCTTGAGGGATTTTATCTTGGCAGGCCTGTAAAAATTTATCAAATCCAAAAGAGGGTTTTGCCCCGAAATGCAACATCGGTAAACTAGAGATTAAATAAGTATAATAACTAGGCATATTTTACCTCGATTCCAAACCCGCATTGGAATTGATGGGTTTTATTGTAAGATCTCTTTTAATTTCGGCTTAAGGGATGTACCGATGTATTCGCTTAAGGCCTTATCCGTAAAGTCAAAGTGTGATTTTCCTGAATCATAACTAATAATAAATCCGCCGCGGATATTATCCTCTGCCCTAAGATTCACCCCTTTTTTAGCAGTTTTACCAAGCGCAGCTAATAAACCCTTCTCTAACTTCTTCAGGCCTTCTTTCTTAAATGAAATTATAATATTTTCTTTGTCTTTACCCTTATAATTCTTGATCAGTGTTGTGATGATCTTAAGCAACTCTCCGGAGCTGAGCGTTTCATTGACGCTTGATGCAATCAGCTTATCGAGCATGGCATTGATCTCTTTTTTTAAGCTGAGCACCAGGTCTCTTCCTGCCTGCTTAAGTGAAGCCTGAGTGCTCTGCTCCATCCTGGAGGCCTCACTCCTGCCTTCGGCAATAATCTTCTCTGCATCCTTCCTGGCTCTTTTGATAATCTCATCCGCCTTATGCCTGGCTTGCTGTTCTATTGCCCGGGCGTTATCTTCAGCTACCTTAACCCCCTCCTGCTGAATTTTTGCGAGTAAATCTTTGATCTGCTCTGCCATGTCTATCACCTATCCTTT
>JAHIZC010000148.1 GCA_018814745.1 Candidatus Omnitrophota bacterium | reverse complement strand
TTTTACTGAACCACGCTGTCGCCCTGCGTAACCCCTCTTTTTAGCTCAAGTAAATTAACGAAAGCTTCAAGGTTAAGAAGTTCGAGGTCAGTTTGGTCCTCAAGGAACCTGCCGACATCTAGCTTAACTTTGGCAAAATCAGCTTTTTGAACGGCTTTCTTAAGCTCTGCTTTCCAGTTCCTTGACGTAAGTAGAATCGGATCTTTCTCTGTCTGGGCCATAGCGTTATTAAGCATAGTGAAATTAGGCTCTAATTCTTTAAATTTCCCCAGATACCACAATAAATCATACCAGTCGCGGCCCTTGGTATATTCACGGCATAAAAGCGCGTGGGTTTTACCCGCCAGTAAAGACGGCAGATCATAATGCAGCATATAGAACATAAACGGGGTAGTAACCATGGAATGCGCCTCGACCCCGCCTGCCGGCGGGCGAGAGTCAATTTCCACTTTAATCAGGAACTTTTCATCTTTCAAAAGGCTCAAGCCGGTTTCAAACATGATATCAGAAAATTTCAAAAGCGCGCTTTGTACCGCAAGCCGGGTTTTAATCTTCATCTCCATCGCATAGCCAGCCTGCTTAAACTCATGCGCGATATCCTGCATCATGCCGGTGAAATCAATTTGTTTTGCCCGGCCGGAAAGGCTAAAATCGATATCCTCGGAAAACCGCCTGATATGGTGAACAAAGCGCAGGGCCGTGCCGCCGGTAAAAACCATGTCCTGATAATATTTTTTGCGGTAGATAATATATAAAAAATACGCCTGGATATATTCTCGGACGCGGTTAAGATTATCCTCCGCGGATACTTTCTTGTTTACGATTGATTTAAGGTAATCTTTCATCGGACTTTCTCGTATGCATCTTTTTCTTGTTTGACAAAATCAATGAATGCCCGGCCGGCCTTTCTTACCCTGCTGGGATATACCCGGCTAAATTCTTGAAAACGTTTCAGCTTAAGAATCTCAAGGTTCTGGAAACGGAATGCCTCGAATTCTCCAAAGACGCCCAAGACGTCTTCGCGCAGATAAAAAAAGTCCAAGATGGCTTTTTCCGGTAAGGCGATGAAAAAATCTTGATTATTGGCTGCAAGTTTGGTAAAGCCGGAAAACAGGCTTTCTTTCACAGAGCGATACTCGAATGTGCCCAAGGCATTAGTGAATGTTTGAGTCTTCTTGGTCGTGAGTGAAGTATACACAGTAACCTTCTCTGGAATAAGGTCATAGTAGCCAAGCGCGTATTCAAGGCTCAAATATGACGGTGTAACAAGGTAATTCGCAATGAACAGTTCTGAAGGCGTAATCTTGCGGTAGGTATCACTTAAGACATATACACCCTTTTTGAGCTGAAGAAGATAACCTTTTTTGACCCAACCGCTCACCTGCCGCCGGATGTCCGCAAGCTTCTCATCTAGCAAAGCAAAACTTGAGGAGTCAATAACCGCGTTTTCACCGAAATTATGGAGGAATGTGTCAAAGTTCATTTCTTTATATTGATAATTTTATCTATCTACGGAAACAAGTATACCACAAAACTTGTGTTTCGTCAATAGGCACCCCGCCTTATCGCACCTTGGCATAAAGGATTGCCAAGTACGCCCCTTCTGGGGCGCACATTGGCATAAAGGATTGCCAAGTACGCCCCTTCTGGGGCGGTTCGGCGGGTACACCGCCTTCTGCGGTGACAGTCCCTGTTCAAGCTCGGTTGTATATTAAACCAATGCGCTTAAAAACTTGCTTGCGCTTATGATACGGATATTGCTTTTGATTAAATCTACGCCATCCTCTTTGACTACTTCATACGCAAAGGGGATTTTAAGCGCCTTACTGAAATGTATCAAAGAAGAAGGAATGCCTCTAAACGAGTTTTTGGCCTCTAAACAAAACCACGGTTTATCATCAACGGCTACAAGAAAATCAACTTCTCTTTGCGCCCTATCCCTTAAATAATAAAGCTGCGCTTTGTAACCCTCGGCATCAAAGAGGAAATGACAGAATTTCAGAAGATGGGATGCCACCATATTTTCAAACTTGGCATCCTCGTCATTAACTTCCGACCAATCCCACAAATAAAGCTTAGGCTCCTTGCGCAGGGATTTAATCAGTTTGCTTTGAAAAGGATATACCCTGAAGTGGTAATAAAACCGTTCAAATATATCCACCCATCGGGAAATGGTCTTATGGGTAACCCCTAGATCTTCCCTTAAAGAGTTAAGCGAAAACAAGGAGCCCACCTTTTGCGGCAGTAGTTCGAGCAATACCTGCAAAGAGGATATGTCTCTTACATTCTGCGTATCCCGGATATCTTCTTTTACAAGCCTATCCGCGCGTTCATTATGCCAACGCCGCAATTCCTTTTCATTCTGCTTAAGGAATATTTCAGGAAACCCGCCGAATTTAAGCAGGTTAGAAAACAATCCTTTATTCTTAACACTATCTTCGGCAAAAATAAGCTCGCTAAAAGGCTTAAATGATATTTCTTGTTTTGAAAGTTCATTTAAGGATAACGGATGCAGGCGATAAGAATGATACCTGCCTAATAAGGAGTCCTCTCCTTTTTTATAAATATCTAATCTGGCGCTGCCGGTTACCAGTATTTTAAATTTATCCTTGTATTTGTCGTATTCCCCCTTAAGATAGTTTTTCCAATTACGGTATTTATGAATTTCATCAAAGATGAGCAAATCATTTCCCCCCGGCAATAGGCCGCCGATAATATTTTTCCTATCTTGCCTATTATCCCAGTTAAGATACTGGAATTTAGCGGGGAAAAATTCATTGCCGATCTGTTTTGACAGGGTAGTTTTACCTACCTGCCTTGGCCCGCTAATAAACACCATTTTATCTTGCAGGTCGCTTAAGATACGCTCTTCTAGATATCTTTTTAGCATACCACATCACCCCCATACAAATTATACCATACTATAAAATTATTACTACTTTTTTCTACTTTGGTATAAAAATGAACACTGCTGCCCTTGTATTCTGATACAATTATCTTAGGGGACAGTCCCTTCATTTTCACTGAAGTAGAATTCATTGTTCAAGAAGATTCACAAAGGTCTTTAGTTTGAGAAATTCAACTTCCTCCGGGCGCTCAAGGAACCTGCCGACATCTAGCTTAACTTTGGC